>CAUQOI010000006.1:0-41083 GCA_963519525.1 uncultured Campylobacter sp. | reverse complement strand
AGGCAAGCGGCAACTTGTTGCGTGGATAAAAAAGATTTGCGCGAGATCATAAATTTGATATAAAAAGGCAAGAAAAATGTTTAATAACGATATAAATTTTTCATTGTGGTGCGACTTTATCGAGCGCGACTTTTTGCAAGACGAGTTTGAAAATTTGCTCCAAATCGGCGCTATTAACGGCGTGACCTCAAACCCGTCCATTTTTAAGGCTGCGTTTTTATCGGACTCCTACAAAGACGTCATCGGCCAAATGGGCAAAAAATACCCAAAGGCGCTTTACGAGGCGCTTGCGGTGCAAGACATTAAGATAGCCGCAACCAAGCTTTTGAGACATTATGCAAACGGCGACGACGGATTTGTTAGCATCGAGGTCGATCCTAGCTTTTGCGATAACGCCGCAGCTACGGTGGACGAGGGCGCTAGGCTGCACGCGGAGATCGGCATGCCAAACGTCATGATTAAAATTCCTGCGACAAAAGCGGGTTTTGAAGCGATGAGCGCATTAACCGCGCGCGGTATCGCAGTAAACGCGACGCTGATTTTCTCGCCTGAGCAAGCCATAGCGTGTTTAGACGCTTTTGAAGAGGGCGTGAATGCTTATGAGAAGAAATTTCCGCTAACACCGCTACCAAAAAGCGTGATTAGTATTTTTGTTAGCAGATTTGATCGCTTATTGGATGAAAAAATGCGCGAAAACTCGTTGCCGACGGGACAAATTGGCATCATGAATGCAACTAAAATTTACAAAATCATAGAAAATAAAAACTTGCCGACGACGCGCGCGCTATTTGCTAGCACGGGCGTAAAGGGCGATGAGCTGGCAAAAGATTATTACGTAAAAGAGCTGATGTATCAAAATGCGGTAAATACGGCCCCGCTTGATACTATCAAGGCCTTTATCGCGAGCAAAAACGAACCAAAAACAGCTGTTAGCGACGACAGTATAGAGAAATTTTTCGGCGTGGTAAAAAGAGCCGACATAGATATGGAGAAGGTTTACAAAGACTTGCTAAACGACGGCTTAAAGCAGTTTGTGACGGCATTTGAAGACATAATGAAAGCACTAAAATAACTAGGAATCAGCCATGAAACCTTTAAGATTTACTTCTGTGAACGAAGAGGACGTTAAGGACTACGAGCCTATCGGTTCTAGCATTAAATTTGATAGCCAGGACGATGCCTTAGAGCGCATTATCAAGCTAAAAGCAAAGGTTTTAAGAAGCGATATAGAACAGCATAGAAACAAAAATAAAGAAAACTCGCACGAGGATGAGCAAGAAGTGGTGCCCCTAAAAGCGGACGACGCCGTGCGCGAAGAAGCCGCATCGCAACCGGAGGCCAAATTTGAAGAGAGCGGCGGCTTTGATGATTTGCCAAAGCTAAAGCCTATAGATGACGAGCTTGCAAAGGATGAGGAGCAAAAAGAGGCAGTCAAATTTGATAAATTTGAGGCATTTAGCGCGCCTGCCGAGCTAGAATCGAAAAGGCAAGAGCTAAACGAAAATTTGCAAGCTATCAATGAGGCTTTGAGCGAAATAGACGCGCTAGACGAGATACCTGAGCAAACAGATGAAATCGACGAAGAAGCTATTTTTGTAGCGTGGAAAGAGCCGCAAATAGAAAAAGATACGCAAGAAATAGGCGAATTTGACAAAGAGAGCGAAAAATCAGCTGAGCCTGTAGAGGAAACGGTAGCAAAGGGGCAGACCCCTAACGAAAAAGATCAGCTCTTGGACTTTTTAAGGGATGAATTTAGCTCGGTAGAGCTCGAAGAAGACGAATCTGATACCGACGATAAATTTGACGCAAGCCAAAGCGATCAAGACAAATTTGATACCGATGAAGACGAGGATCTCGAGAGTAAATTTGACTCTATCAAAAATGAATTTGATATCGCTAAAAACGAGATAAATTCCGAACAAGCGCAGTCAAATTTAAGTGCTGATTTTTGGGATGTGCCGCAAAGCAAAGAGCTAGAGGATAAAGATTTTCTAAAGATCAACGAGCATGCTGACTTAAGAGAGCCAGAGGAGCGAATTTTAGAGCCGAATTTAACGCAAAAGCAAGAAGAAACAAGCAAAGGAGTAGAGCAGGTGCAAACTATAAACGATACGCAAGAAAGCAAAACAAATACGGCAAGAGAGCCGGAAGCAAGACCCGTCAAGCGTAGAGATAGGGCCGCGCTTTTAGCCGAGCTTGGACTAACGATGGAAGAAGAGGCCTTTGGGATGTCTATTAGGCCGCCGCTGCCGCAAGATGATGACGAAAGCGAAAAAAGAGCCGCCATGAAGGCAGTGCTAGACGGATATCTGATGAAACTTATCGAGCTTGGTGGTAGCGACTTGCACGTGAAGTCGGATAGGGTGGTCCGCGGTAGATTTAACGGCGAGATGGTTGTTATGGGCGATACGGTTTTGGATTACGACCGCTCGATACTCATTGCCAAGGAGATTTTAGGGGCGAATTATTATAATCTTATGAAAAAAAAGAGCGTGGATTTTACATATAAATTAAACGACGACTACCGTTTCCGTTCAAACGTCTTTTTACAGATGGACGGCGTATCTTTCGTATTTAGAACGATCCCGACAAAAATACCTACGATGTCAGAGCTTTTATTGCCGCCGGTTATAGAAAAGCTTTGCGATAAAGTAAATAGAGGCATCATCCTAGTAACCGGGCCGACCGGCAGCGGTAAAACAACGACGCTAGCTAGTATGATAAACTACCTAAATCACACGAAAAACTACCACATCGTCACTATCGAAGATCCGATCGAGTTTATATACAGCGACGATAAAAGCGTAATAAATCAGCGCGGTATCGGTCAAGACGTTGATAGCTTTGCTGACGCGCTAAGGGCCTCTTTGCGTGAAGACCCGGATGTTATATTTGTAGGCGAGATGAGAGACCTAGAGACCGTTAGAACTGCGATAAATGCCGCAGAAACCGGCCACTTGGTGCTTGCAACGCTTCACACCCTTGATGCTAAAGAAACTATCGGCCGCGTCATAAATATGTTTCCTAAAGAGGAACAAAACCGAGTGAGGATGACGTTTGCTTCGGTTGCAGAGGCCATCATATCTCAGCGTCTGGTGGTGACTACTGGAAATAAACGCCGCGTTGCTTGCGAAATAATGATAAAAAACATAAGAATAAGAGATATGATTCTAGAGGATAGGGATAGCGAAATTTACGACGCGATAGAACAAAGTAGAAACACCTATCAGATGCAGACTTTTGAGCAGCATCTGCTTGATATGTATACTTCGGGAATTATTACCAAAGAAGAGGCTTTAAAGAGCGCAGGCAGAAGAGAAAACCTCGATATCAAAATCAAATCCGCTGACCTTGCCAAAAAACGAGCAATGGTCGCTTCTATCGAGGAAGACGCTGCGCTTTTAAGAGAATTTCAGAGCGACGTTATCGCACTTAAAGATATCAAGTAAGGCGAAATTTATATAAATTTGGATATTATCGGCTTCTATTTTTCAAGAAAGGAAAACGATGTTAGAAGGTATCGTTAGAGAGAGTATCGGTAAAAAGGCGTCAAAAGCCTTGAGAAGAGATGGTTATCTAATCGCCAACATTTACGGCAAGGGATTAGAGAATGTGCAAGCCGCTTTTAAAATCAACGATTTTATAAAAGAGGTTCGCAAAAAAGAGAGCCTTGCGTTTGACGTAAAAGTAGGCGGAAAAACCTTAAAAGTCGTAGTAGTCGAATACCAAAAAGACCCTGTGACAAACGCGCTACAACACGTTGATTTAAAGGTTGCGCTTCCAGGCGTCGTCTCAAAATATATGATCCCGGTTAAACCTTACGGAACTCCGGTCGGTCTAAAAAATAAAGGCGTTTTGATCATCTCAAAAAGGCGCTTAGCCGTAAAATGCACGGCTGAAAATTTGCCTAATTCATTCGACATAGACGTTAGCGGTCTTGATATAGACAACACCGTTCTAGTGCGCGATATAGCAGTTCCTGCGGGCGTCACTATGCTCGATGCTGACCGCGTAGCGGTTCTAGGCGTAATAAAAGCTAAATAAGGCTAGCCTTGATACTCATAGTTGGACTGGGGAATCCCGGTCCCGAGTACTCCAAAACAAGACACAACGTCGGCTTTATGCTGATAGATGGACTCAAAAACTCAAATTTTACAGACGTAAGCTCGGTCAAATTTCAAGGCGAGCTATTTAAATTTCAAAATTTACTTCTTTTAAAACCGACAACCTTTATGAATCTAAGCGGACGAAGCGTAAAAGCCGTCGCAGATTTTTACAAGCCTGAGCGCATTATCGTGATTCATGATGACCTTGACCTAAATTTCGGCGTCGTTAAATTTAAAAAGGGCGGCGGAAATGGCGGACACAACGGCCTAAAGTCAATCGACGCGTTAATGGGCGCAGATTACGAGCGCGTACGTATCGGTATCGGTAGAAGCGCGCACAAAGGCGAAAGCGCGGTAACCGGCCATGTGCTTGGCGAATTTAACGCAGATGAAAAAGAGGGGTTGGAAAAAATTTTGGACTACTGCGAAAATGCGCTAAATGAACTAATAAAAACTGATATTGACGCCGTTTCGCAAAAATTCTCAACCAAAAAAGGCATTTTGTGAGAGGGTTAAATTTAGCATTCGCGAATTTTGCGTTTTCTCAAATTTTATGGCTTTTGAAAGTGCTCGAAAATCGGTTAAATTTAGAATTCAAATTTAAAACCTTGCCCCTAATTTTCCTTACCGCAAATTTTATAAGTTTGCTTAAAAACTTTACTTGCAAATTTATCAAATTTACGAAAAAAGCGCTCAGACGAAAACTTAAATTCGGGTCTTTTGAGAGCGTAAAACAAGTCTGTTTCTCGTCTAGCCAAAAAGCGGTAAATTTGAGCGTCATTACGGCGCCAAAGGATGCATATTTGCAGCATAGCTCAAATAATAAATTTGATCGGCAAGTTTTCGGTATTTTTGATAGTGCCGCTTTTATACGCCTTCTGCCACGCGCAAAATTTGATTTAAGAGAGCCTAGATGAATCTTTACGCGCGCTACGTCGGCTGGCTTTATTTTAAATATTTCGTGATTATATTCGTCGCGCTCACGCTTTTTTATGTCGGCATCGACATTCTAACCAACCTAAAAGATATGCCCGCAAGCGCGAACCTAAAGCTGCTTTACTTCGGCCTTACCTCGCTTACTGCGGTAAACTACGTCTTGCCGCTTGCGCTCATTTTTGCGTTGATAACTAGCAAATTTAGCATGATTCGCAGCAACGAACTCGTGAGTTTTTACGCACTGGGTATCGATAAAAATCGCCTAATAAAGCCGTCTTTTTACATCGCGCTTGCCATCACGTTTGTCTACGTCGGGCTAAATTTCACACCTTTTGCCTACGCCTACGAGTACGGGCGAAACATCGTCAAGCTCTCGAATTTATCGCGCACGAGCTCTGATATTTTCTTAAAATTCGAAGGCAAATTTGTCTATATGGACAGCCTAAATCCCATTAGCGGCGAGGCTAAAGACGTGCGGATATTTGACATAAACGGTAGCAATCTGCGTAGCGCGACCTTCGGCGAAAGCGCGAAATTTACAGATGACGCGTGGCTTTTAAAGAATGCTAAAATCGTAAATTTACCGCAAAATATCAAGCTTGGCGAAAAAGGACTCGATATCAAAACGCCAAGCGAGCTAAAAACGCTTGAAAATTTTAAACCAAAAACGATAGAAAGCGCGTCGGCGGAGAGCTCGGCGATCACGATTCCCGATGCGGTGGATTATATTTTGGCGTTTAAGGACGAGGGCATCGGGCTAAATTCGACCAAAACGACGCTTTACAACCTCGCTTTCGCACCGTTTTTTGCGCCACTTATGGTGCTTATAATTTACTATTTTTTGCCGGTTACGGGACGATTTTTTAATCTCGCCTTAAAAAGCTTTATCTTCACAATCGCCTCGCTTTGCGTCTGGGGCGCACTTTTTGTGATGATGAGGTTTGCTAGAAACGGCATCGTCTCGCCAGAGGTCGGCGTGCTTTTACCGATAATTTTACTCGGCGCATACGCTTTTTATCTGCGTTTTGGGAGTCGTTAAGAGAGATTTAGGCAAAATTTCTGTAAAATCTAACTATTTTTAAACAAGGTCGGTTATGGATTTTACGAATTTGGCGCAAAAATACGGCACCCCTCTTTACGTTTACGATTTTGACCACATGGCGCACCGCTACGAAGCGCTAAAAAACTCGTTTCACGCCAGAAAATCTCTCGTATGCTACGCCGTTAAGGCAAACTCAAATTTAAGCGTTTTGAAATTTTTAGCCGGACTTGGAGCCGGGTTTGACTGCGTGAGCGTGGGTGAAGTTAAGCGCGCGCTGCTAGCGGGAGCTAAAAGCTACCAGATCATCCTAAGCGGCGTGGGTAAGCGCGACGACGAGCTCAAATTTGCGCTGGAAAATGAAATCCTTATGATAAATTTAGAAAGCGAAGCCGAGATGAACCGTTTGGAAGCGATCGCAAAACAGCTCGGAAAGCCCGCTCGCATCAGCATCCGCGTAAATCCCGACATCGATGCCAAGACGCATCCCTACATCTCGACCGGACTAAACGAAAATAAATTCGGCGTAGATCTGCAAACGGCGAAAAAAATGTATCTGCACGCTAAAAACTCACCACATCTAGAACCGGTAGGCATCCACAGCCACATCGGCTCTCAGATAACCGACATAAAGCCCGTTATCGAAGCGGCAAAGATCGTGGCAAATTTGACTAGAGAGCTAAAAGCCACGCAAATCGACATCAAATTTTTTGACGTCGGCGGCGGCATAGGCATCGTTTACGGCGATGAGAGCGAGCCTGATCTATACGAATACGCGCAGGGCATTTTGGCAAATTTAAGCGGCCTGGACGTCACGGTAGTTTGCGAGCCCGGGCGCTTTATCGTCGGCAACGCTGGGTATTTTCTAACTAGCGTTCTTTACGAGAAATTTAATAAAAACAAGCGCTTTGTGATCGTAGACGGCGCGATGAACGACCTTATCCGTCCGAGTCTTTATCAAGCTAGGCATAAAATTTTCGCTCTTAGCGGCGGCAAGACTCTTTGCGAGTGCAAGACCGAGCAGCTTCGGGAGCTCAAATTTACCCCTTGCGACGTGGTTGGGCCGATCTGCGAGAGCGGCGATTTCCTCGCAAAAGACCGAAATTTACCGCCGTTAAACGCGGGCGATCTCGTTGTTGTCAAATCAGCCGGCGCATACGGCTTTGCGATGAGCAGCAACTACAACACTCGTGGGCGCGCGGCTGAAGTTGCGGTAAAAGGCGGCGAAGACTTTTTGATAAGACGCCGCGAGAGCTTTGAGGATATCGTGGCACTGGAGCGCGAATTTCTAGGCTAGGGAGCGAAAATGCAAAACATAAACGACCTTAGAAACGAGATAGATAAGATCGACGATGAGGTGCTAAGGCGCCTAAACGAGCGCATGAATTTCGTGCGGAAGATCGGCGAACTAAAGCAAACCAGCGGCAGTGCGATCTACCGCCCCGAGCGCGAAAGGGCGATCCTAAACCGCCTCGAGGGGCAGGACTCCGCATTTTTAAATAAAGCTGCTATTGAGGCGATTTATCTTGAAATTTTTGCCGTCAGTAGAAACCTCGAGATGCCTGAAAAAGTAGCCTACCTGGGGCCTGAGGGCACCTACACCCACCAAGCCGCAGAGAGTCGCTTTGGTGCTATGAGCGCGTATTTGCCCCTAGCTAGCATCGAGGCGGTTTTTGCCAAACTAAAGCACAAAGAGGCCAAATACGGCGTCGTGCCGATAGAAAACAACACTGAAGGCGCGGTGGGTGCGACGCTAGACTGCCTAGGGCGGTTTGATAGTGTCAAGGTCGTGGCTGAAATTTACATGGATATCCACCATATTTTTGCGAGCAAGTGCGAAAATTTAAAGGACATCAAGCGCATCTACTCGCACCCGCAAGGCTACAATCAGTGTCGCAAATTTTTAGACGATCATATGCTCTCGCCAGTCGAGTTTATCCCGGCAAAATCGACCGCACAGGCCGCGCAACTAGCCGGCAGCGAGCCAAACTCGGCCGCTATCTGCTCTAAGATCGCAGCCAAGCTTTATGGCGTGCCGATCTTGTTTGAGACGATCGAGGATAACGCCGCAAACCGCACGAGATTTTTTATCTTAAGCGATTTTAAAAACGAGCGAGCGCAAAGAAATAAAACATCTATCTTAGCAAAGACCGAGCACCGCCCCGGCGGGCTAGTGGAGCTGCTACTGGCCTTTAGAGACGAGGGTATAAACATAACCAAGTTAGAGAGCCGCCCGATAAAGCAGCGCGAATTTAAGGCGAATTTTTATATAGATTTCGAGGGGCACATCGACGACGACAACGTCCAAAAAGCGATACAAAAAGCGATAAGCTACGGCCACGAGATCGCGTGGCTGGGAAGCTATGTCGCGTGGGAGGAGTGAGATGAAATTTAACGAAAATTTGGCGAATTTAGTGAGCTACGA
Source organism: uncultured Campylobacter sp. (assembly GCA_963519525.1). Lineage (GTDB taxonomy): Bacteria > Campylobacterota > Campylobacteria > Campylobacterales > Campylobacteraceae > Campylobacter_A. The sequence goes on along the minus strand of CAUQOI010000006.1, from coordinate 32,577 downwards.
GGCGGGCAAACCTATCGAGCTTGTCGTGCGCGAATACGGCATCGACGCGAAAGACGTCATCAAGCTAGCCAGCAACGAAAATCCATACGGTACGAGCCCTGCGGTAGTAAAAGCGATCGGCGAGATAGTAAACAAAATGCACCTTTATCCCGATGATAGTTACTTCGAGCTAAAGGCTGCGCTAGCGAGTAAATTCGGCGTCAGCGAAAAATCTATCGTAATAGGCTCTGGAAGCGATCAGATAATAGAATTTGCCGTGCATGCAAAAGCAAACGCGAACAAGGGAATTTTGACTGCGGGCATAACATTTGCTATGTATGAAATTTACACTAAAGCAGCGGGCGCGAAGGTCTTTAAAACCGAGAGTAAAGAGCATGATCTAGGCGAGTTTTTGCAAATTTATAAGGCGAACAAAGACGAGATCGGCGTGATATTTTTGTGCGTACCGAACAATCCTCTCGGAGGCTGCCTAGATGCCGAGGAAATTTATAAATTTTTAGAGCAAATCGATACCGATACGCTCGTGGTTATCGACGGCGCGTATCAGGAGTTTGCTAAATTTAAAGACGCAAAAAAAGAGATAAAGCCTCGTGAGCTCATAGCTAAATTTCCAAATGCGATATATCTGGGTACGTTTTCTAAGGCTTACGGTCTTGGCGGTATGCGCGTAGGATACGGTATCGGCGAAGAAAGCGTGATGAACGAGCTAGGAAAACTAAGGGCGCCGTTTAATATAACGACGCTTAGCCTAAAAGCGGCCATAGAAGCACTAAAAGATGAAGAATTCGTAAAAATGACGCTTGAGGCGAACTTTGAGGAGATGAAAAAATATGAAAAATTTGCCGACCTTCACGGCATAAAGCGTCTGCCAAGTTTTACGAATTTTATCGTTTTTGAATTTGAGCGTCAAAACGCCAGCGAGCTTGCTCAAAATCTGTTAAAAAAAGGTATAATTTTACGTGATCTAAAAGGCTACGGATTAAACGCGGTTCGCATAACGATCGGGCTGCCGAATCAAAACGACGTAGTTTTAAAACAAATCGAGGAAAATTTAAAATAAATGGATTTTAAAACCGCAGTTCAGCAAATCGGCCAAGTCTATCACAACCTCTCGCTAAGGCAGCGCTTAGTCGCCGCGGGCTCGATCGTGCTTGTGGTCGGGTTTTTGGTATTTTTGAGCATTTATAAAAGCTCAAACGAAAGCTACGACGGCTATAGCGTTCTTTTTGAAAACACCTCCGCCGCGGACTCTGCGCTGATAATCCAACAGCTTGAAAAAGATAAGGTAAAGTATAAAATTTTAAACGAGGGCACTATCTTGGTGCCAAACTCGGACGTTTACCGCGAGAGGATCTCGATCGCGTCACTTGGTATTTTAAAAGACGGCAAGGTCGGATTTGAGATTTTTGACAAGCAAGAATTTGGCGCTACCGATGCCGAGCAAAAGGTTAAATTTCAGCGCGCTTTAGAGGGCGAGCTAGCCCGCACGATCGAAATCCTAGCGCCGATAAACAAAGCCATCGTGCGTATCGCAATCCCTAAAGAAACTCTTTTTACCGAGCGAGCCACGCCGCCAAGTGCGTCTATCGTGTTAAATTTAAAAGATGGACAGAGCTTAAATTTAAAACAAATCACGGGCATTAAAAATTTAGTCGCCGCCGCGGTGGCAAATTTAAAACCCGAGCAAGTAAAAATCGTAAGCCAGGACGGAGTACCGCTGGGCGAGGAGGACGGCGAATACGATAGCGACCAGATCACGCAACAGATCCGCTATAAACGCGACGCCGAGCACAATCTCGAAGAAAAGATCACAAACGTCCTATCGCCTATCGTGGGCGGCTCGGATAAGGTCGTAGCCAAAGTCACCATAGATTTTGACTTTGCGAGAAAAGATAGCCAAAGCGAGACCTTTGATCCAAACTCCGTAGCTAGAAGCGAGCAAAACGTCGAAGAAAAGCGTCAAGGCAGTAAAGAAGCCGAAGTGCAAGGCGTGCCTGGAGCCGTGAGTAATATCGGTCCGGTTGAAGGTCTGCAAGATAATAAAATGAAAGAGCTTTACTCAAAAAGCTCATCCACGACAAACTATGAAATCTCAAAAAAAGTCGAGCGCGTCAAGGACCAGTTTGCTAAGATAAACCGCCTAAGCGCCGCCGTAGTCGTGGACGGAAAGTACGAAAATAAAAAAGACGAAAACGGAAATCCGACCAAAGAGGTAGCCTACGTGCCGCTTGATAAAGAGCAGCTAGCGCGCATCGACGCTCTCATCCGTCAGTCTATCGGTTTTGATCAAAACAGAGGCGACGAGGTTACGGTTAGCAACTTTGAGTTCCAGCGTCAAGACAGACAGACGCCTGCGGGCAAGGTTCAGTCTTTTTTCGATCTTTACGTAGTGCCGTTTTTGCCGATCCTAAAATATATTTTCGCCGCGATTTTGCTTTATATATTTTACAAAAAAGTCATCGTGCCATTTATGGCTAAGATGCTTGAGGAGATCAAGGAAGAAGAGCCCGAGATACCCGATAACGACATTCAGCTTGACGATAGCGAAGATACGCTGGAGAAATTTCAAGCCGCTAGGAAAAAGGTCGAGGAGCAGCTGGGTATCGGCGACAACTTTAACGAGGACGATCTACGCTACGACGTATTGCTAGAGAAGATGAAACTAATCGTGCAAGAGCGAAGCGAAGAGATCGCCGTCTTGCTACAAGACCTGGTCAAAAACGACTCGGATTTTAGCAACCGTAAGGACTTTTAATGGCAACAAAGCTAAACGAACAGCAAAAGATGGTGTATGACGATCTTTCTATGCCTGAAAAGATCGCTATTTTACTTATTCAGCTGGGCGAGGACGTCACGACGCTGCTATTTTCGCATATGGAAGTTGACGTCATAACCGAAATTTCGCGCTATATCGCTACCGCAAAAAGCATGGATAAAAACGTAGCGGCTGCCGTTTTAGAAGAATTTTACGCTCTCATGCAGTCAAATCAATACATGAGAAGCGGCGGCTTAGAGTACGCAAAAGAAATTTTATACCGCACCTTCGGTCCGGAAACCGCGCAAAAGATCCTCGATAAGCTCGCAAAAAGCATGGAAAACTCAAAGAGTTTCGGCTATCTTACTAAGGTTAAGCCTCAGCAACTTGCGGACTTTATCATGACCGAGCACCCGCAGACTATCGCGCTTATTTTGGCACATATGGATTCAACCAGCGCAGCCGAGACGCTTTCGTTTTTTAACGATGAGCTTAGAAGCGAGGTCGTCGTTAGGATGGCAAATTTGGGCGACATCAGCCCGTCCATCATCAAGCGCGTTTCAACCGTGCTCGAGGGCAAGCTAGAGAGCCTCACGTCCTACAAGGTCGAAGTCGGTGGCCCGAGAGCCGTGGCAGAGGTGTTAAACCGTCTCGGCCAAAAGGCCTCCAAAGCCACGATCGAATACATCGAAGATATCGACGACAAACTCGCTACGACGATCAAAGAGCTTATGTTTACGTTTGAGGATATCAACACTCTCAACCAAGCCGCTATCCGCGAGATACTTAAAAACGTCGATAAAAAAGACCTCATGGTCGCGCTAAAAGGCAGCGGAGACGCGCTCAAGGAGAAATTCCTCTCAAGTATGTCTCAGCGCGCTAGCGAAGCGTTTAAAGAGGAGATGCAGTTTTTGGGCGCGGTGCGCGTAAAAGACGTCGAAGAGGCGCAGCGCCGCATCGTAGAACAGGTTCAGGCCCTAGCCGAGGGCGGGGCATTCCAAATAGGCGAAGCCGATGAGATGATAGAATGAAAAGCAGCGTAATAACAAACGAGCGCTCAAAAGAGCACTTTGTAGAAAACTATCGGTTTAAAATTTTAGGCCAGGAAAAAAGAAGCGACGATGCGCACGTAGCTCACGAGAGCGAAACTCGCCGTGCGTCCGAACATCAACACGAGCGAGCTTTAAACGGCGAGCAAGAGGGCTTAAATTTAAGCGAAGAAAAAGAGCAAGGCGTTCATTTTAAACCCGAGCCAAGCTTTATCGAGGAACTGCTAAAGCGCACCGACGAGATGAGCGGCAGTATGATAAAGCTGCAAATGCAAATCGAAAATCAAGAAAACGAATTTGCCAAGCGCTTAGAGAGCGAGATCCAGCGCGCCAAAGAGGACGGCATAAAGCAGGGTAGAGACGAGGCAGCGGCTAAATTTGACGAGGAGTTAAAGACGCTTGAAAGCAGGTATCTGGGATCTATAAATAAGTTAGAGGAGCAGGCGGCTAAATTTGAAAGCCTCATCGCATCTAGCGAAGCGCAGCTGCCAACCACCGCAGTCGAGGTCGCAAAAGAGGTCGTGAAAAAAGAAATTTCGCTAAATTCGGCAAACATCGCCGCAGCTATCTGCAAAGAGCTTTTTAGCGAAATAAGAGACGCCAAAGAGATACAGATAAAAGTAAATCCGAAAGATTACGAGTTTATCAAAGAAAATTTCTCCGGACAAAACATCAAAATCTCCGCCGACGAAGCCATCAGTGCGGGCGGAGCGATCGTACTCAGCGACGCGGGCAACCTCGAGGGCACGATTGAAGCCAGACTAGAAAAAATCAAAAAGATAATAGGACAATGATAGACGTAAAATCTATGAACGTGCAGGAGCTCGAAGCGCTTTGCGGAAAGCTCCGTGATAAAATTTTACAAACCGTCAGCGCAAACGGCGGGCATCTGAGCTCAAACATAGGCGCAGTCGAGCTTATCGTCGCGATGCACTATGTTTTCGACGCTGCAAAAGATCCGTTTATATTTGACGTTAGCCACCAAAGCTACGCGCACAAACTAATCACGGGGCGCTGGGATAAATTTGACACGCTTAGAAAATTTGGCGGTATCAGCGGCTATACTAAGCCCTCCGAGAGCAAATACGACTATTTTATCGCTGGGCACAGCTCCACTTCTATCTCGCTAGCAGTCGGCGCATCAAAGGCGATCAAGCTAAAGGGCGAGGATCGCATCCCCGTGGCTTTTATCGGCGACGGCTCGATGAGCGCTGGCATCGCGTACGAGGCGCTAAACGAACTGGGCGACATCAAAAACCCCTGCGTCATCGTCCTAAACGACAACGAAATGAGCATCAGCAAGCCCATCGGCGCCTTTAGCAACTACCTCTCGCAAATGATGGCGGGGCCGCTATATCAGAAGTTTAAAAGCCGCGTCGAGCGATTTTTGAGCTACATGCCAGACGGCGCCGCGTATATGGCGCGCAGGATGGAGGAGGGTATCAGGATCTTTACGCCCGGTATGTTTTTTGAGGAGCTCGGGCTCGAGTATATCGGTCCCGTAAACGGTCACGACGTGAGGGCGCTTATCGAGGCTTTTAGCGTCGCAAAAGGCATGAAAAAGCCCGTCGTCGTGCACGCCCAGACGCTAAAGGGCAAGGGCTACGAAAAGGCCGAGGGGCATCTAGCCAGCTGGCACGGCGTGAGTCCGTTTGATTTGCAAAGCGGCGAAGCTATCAAAAAATCAGCCGCCAAATCGGCCACCGCGCTTTTTGCGGAAAATTTGACCGAGCTAGCTAGCGAGCATAAAAATATCGTCGGAGTGACCGCCGCGATGCCTACGGGCACGGGCATAGACGCTTTGATGGAGAGATTTCCGGATAGATTTTGGGACGTCGCGATCGCCGAGCAGCACGCCGTCGCCTCGATGGCCGCGATGGCCAAGGAGGGCTTTAAGCCGTTTATCGCGATTTATTCGACCTTTTTGCAGCGGGCGTTTGACCAGGTCGTGCACGACTGCGCGATCATGAACCTAAACGTCGTCTTTGCGATGGACCGCGCGGGTATCGTCGGCGAGGACGGCGAGACGCATCAGGGCGCGTTTGACGTGAGCTATCTAAATTTGATCCCGAATTTGACGATTTTCGCGCCTCGTTGCGCCGATAGTTTTAGGCTTACGATGCGCTACGCTTACGCTCACGAGGGGCCTTGTGCTTTTCGTTATCCGCGCGGAGCTTTTGCGCTGGCGCAGGGGGAATTTGAGGCGCGAGAGCTAAAGCTCGGAAAGGGCGAAATCTTGGTCGAGAGCGGCGGTCAAGCGGCATTTATTGCTTACGGCAACACCGTTGGCAAAGCAAACGCCGCGCGCAAAATTTTGCTTGAAAAAACGGACGGTAAATTTGACCCGAGCCTCGTTGATCTAGTGTTTGTTAAGCCGCTTGACGGCGAACTTTTGCAGGATCTTGCGCGCAGGCATAAAATTTGGTACGTCTTTTCAGATACTGCAAAAAAGGGCGGCGTAGGCGAGATTTTGGCCGCGTTTTTGCAGGAGAAACGCATTTTTGACGTGCGCATCGTTAGCTTTGAGTTTGATGACGCGTTTATCCCGCACGGCGCTACGGCCGACGTCGAGACGGCTCTTGGTATCGATGCGGCAAGTATTTGCGAGAAAATTTTATCCGAAACGGCGGATTAAATTTGAGCTGAAGCGTTCTTGCGTTTCAGTTTTACGCGTTTTCTTGAGAGTATTCGTGCGCAAAAGGCACAAATTTGAGCGAAACAAACCTTTTTATACTCGGTCTCGCCGCTCTTACTTTGATTTACTGCCCCTAAACGGCACAGGCAAATTTGCGCGAGTTAAGCCGGTTTTATTGATTTTTTATCTTCGTTTATCTTTTTTACGGGCTGGCTTGCGAGCGAATTTTGGGTTAAATTTGAGCCGCGATAGGCTTTGCGCTAAGGTTTGTTTTGCTTGCTGCGCCCTAGGACAAAATCGCTAAAAACATTGCAGACTTTCGTTTTTGCCATTTATAAAATGCTTAAATTTGGCGCCGGTGCTTGACTATACGCGGATTTTATCAAAAAGGTAAAATTTAAGTAGATTTTTGCTCGTAAATTTAGCTGTGCGGCAATGCACAGAAGCTTGTTTAAATTTAGAGTCGCAACTATCGAAAGCGCAAAAACGCAAATTATTTTTACGCCTTTGCTTCAAAAACGTAGCCGTATCTAAAACGCTGCAGTATCGCCTCAAAATTTTACAGTAGCGATGATAAGCGGCGTTCGGTTGCAACGATCGATAGTAAAATTTACGCCACATTAAAAGTCGGATACTTATTTGAATTAGGCGAGCAAACCGTCAAATTTAAATCGCCTTCAAATTTAAGCCCCAAAACGCTAAATTCGGCAGGGTAAATTTAAGCCCAAACGTCTAAAATTTACCTTGAGTATAGCGCTTAAACTCGCAAAAAGTATAAATTTGACTATAAATGACACAAATTTTAGTAAATAATAATTTATATTACCAACTATAAAGAAGTTTTAAATAAAATTTTTGTATATTTAGCTAAAAAATATCAGGAAAAACGATGAACTATATGGAACTTCTCAAAAATCACGGCCTCAAAGCCACCCCGCAGCGCCTCAGCGTGCTCAAGATCCTCGACCGCCATACGCACCCGACGATCGATGAGCTTTACGAGGAGATCTGTGCCGAAAACCCGTCCGTATCGCTCGCGACGGTGTATAAAAACCTAAATATGCTCAAGGACGAGGGGCTCGTCGTCGAGGTCAATATGCCGAACCAAAAGGCGCGCTACGATATCTTTAGCTACCCGCACATCCACGTCGTATGCGAGAGCTGCGGACATGTCGAGGACTATAACTTCTGCGAGGCGCTGAGCGAGTACAAGGAAAGCTTGGAGAGAAAGCTCGGAAATTTCATCGAAAAGATGAATGTGCTAGTGACTGTAAAGGACTGCAAAAACTGCCGCCATTAGGCTCTTAGCTCGCTTTTTTGATCGGTGAGCTAATTTTTCTCTCGTTCTTTGGGTTTTTGTCTTTTACTTACCGCTTGAGCTTAAAATTTTGTGCTAGATTTGCTAAAATTTGCAAATCTAGAAAAGGCTTCCTTTTGATTGTAAGCAATAAAGTTTTTAACCGTTTTTACTAAAGTAGCAAGTTGCTATTTGCAAATGCCGCATCGTAATATTAAAGCTTTTACATCAAAATTCACTCCGCGACGCGATTTACCCAGATTAAAAACTCGTCGCTCGGGTTCTCGTCGTCCATATGCGCGGGCGTGACGAGCTCAAGCGCGGTTTGCGGGATCGTCGTTTTAAACGTGTCCTTAAACCACTGCTGAAATTTTACGTTTGGATGCACGATAAAATCGTCCTCCTCGCTGTTTGGCGGCGCGCTAAAATCCTCGTCCCAGCAGATTTCATCGTATCCGATCGCGAGCAATCGCAAAAAATCAAGCCCGCTATGAGCCAAAACGCAGGTCATGGTCGAGTCCGAGCCGGAGCCCATATGCACGATCTTCGTCTCGCCCGCATCATCCAGCCACAGCGCGCACATCGAGCCCTCCGAGCCGCTGCCTGCGAACACGCAAAGCCTCTGCTTGATCTCCGCGGCAAGCTCACGATCCTCGCCGTAAAACCAATACCTTAGCTCCTCGTCGCGATTTTTCGGCTCATCCGTGAAAAAGACGATGTCCGTGCCGCCCTCGCGCTCATCATCGCTCCAGCTCTGCTGCAGCCGATCTTGCGGGTAGAGATAGCCGCGTCTGCGCCCGCCCGCGTCGTCATAAAAGCCGTTTGCTTCGATCCACGCATAAAGCGCCTCAAGCTCGCTCGGCACGCGCATGCCCTGCGGTAGCGCTTCGCGCAGCTGCGCTAGTAATAAATTTTCCACCGATCGCTCCTTTTGCTAAATTTGCCGCTCAAATTTTACTTTATTTCGGCTAAATTTTAAGTTTTATTGCTTTAAGGCCTATTAAAAATTTTCTACTTTAAATTTATCTCACTTCGGATATGCCGGTGATACCGTCATCAAATTTGGTTTTCAGCGTCGCTAAAAGTTAAATTTGAAAATTTCGCCGCCGTTTGATCGGACGGGCGAAATTTCGTCTAAATTCCTAGCTCAGCCCTCACGAGCGCTTCGTTTTGCGGCGTCAAAAAGCCCGCGATATCCTGCCACATAGAGTGAAAGCCGTATCCGCCGTCTATCATCTCGCTGCGCGCGGCATCCAGGCTCCAGCCCTGATAGATCACGCGGTACATCGCCACCACAAGCCCCGTGCGATCGGCTCCGTGATAGCAGTGCACGAGCACGGCGCCCTCCTTTTGGCGCTTGCGAATGGTGCGCAAGACGTCCGCGATCTGCGCGGGCTTTATCTCCCAGCTTTGAAGCGGCTTGTTTGCAAGCCAAAATTGATCTCCAAACGCCCTTTTATCGCCGCCTCTGCTGAAATGGCGCAGATTTACGATGCTTTTGATACCCAGCTCGTGCAGTTTCGCGGCGTCGCCTCCGTCAAGTTGAGCGCTGCGAAACAGCCGCTCGTCCACGCGGTAGAAATTTTTCGCTTCGTCGATGAGGGTCGCTTTTTGCGATGAGTTTGAGTTCGTGCCGCGCGCTGCGGTATCTGCGCTTTTTAAATGCGCGTTTTGAAATTTGGCGTCTTTTGCGTCCGCGAGATTTAGCTCCGTGCCGCTCGTTTTTCTAAAATTTATGGAATTTGCTTCTGTTGCGAGCTCCGCATTTATGCCGGTCGCAAAGAAAAACGCGGTCGCTAATGCAAGGGTTTTAAATTTCAAATTTCATCCCTTAAATTTGGCTAAATTTTATGATTTTTGTAAAATTTGACGCTCGTGGTTAAAATACAAAATTTGCAAGCGCGCCTTAATTTAACGCAAAATTTGAGCGTCAAGCCTGCCCAAATCCGCCGCCAAATTTCGCCGCAATCTCGCAAACCGCGCCGTAAAATCAAAATTTCGTTTTAAATTTCCCCGTTCCCGCCCTTGGTATCGCTAGATCAGCATTAGGTAGTTACATTGCGCAGTCACATTGCCCCTGTAAATTTACTGAAAATAAATCGTAAAAAGGGGTGCGCCGTTTCCGCGAGCGCTATTAATTCCGTTACAGGGAAGGTTTTCATGCTCGCCTCTTGCGATACTTACCCGAAATTTTAAATTTTACGCCCTTAGCTTTCGATCAGATCGGTCTGCCAGTTCGCGCCTTGCAGCGTAGTGTCGAGCTGTCTGATTTGCTTTGCTAGCTCGTCCACCTGCTTTTGCAGCGCCGCAACGTCGACCGTGCTTAGGATTTTAATCTCGCTGCGAGAATAAATTTCCACTTTTTGGGCGGCAGCTTGCGCGAAAGCCCGTAATGCGCCCGCTTTTAGCGTGAGTACGTCACGCTTGGCGATTAGCTCGGTTAGGCTCTTGCCGTCCGCTTTTGCGGTGCAATTGGTTAAATTTATCCGAACGATTAATCGCTCAAGCTCGCTTGTGAGCGCGTCTAACTCGGCTAGCAGCGCCTTTGGTTCTTCGCTAGGATTCTCGCCCTCTTGCACCTTTGCGTTGTCCGCGAGTCTTGATTTTAGCTGCTCGATGCGTTTTTGTATGTCGGCGCGCAGTATCAGCGCCTCGGCTAGTTTCATTTTCGTCCTTTTTAAATTTATTTGCCGCCGCCAAGCTGTCTATCCTGACCGTAATGCGGTGAATACGGGCCGTAGAGCAAACAGTCTCGGCAGTCGGTGCTAAACAAAATCGCGTCCGCGCGCGCTGAGAGGTCAAAGCTCGCGTCCGAGACCGAGTCGGCGATCTGTTTAACTAGCGCGGAGACTAGCATGCCGATGAGGTTGCCGCCGCCGTCGCCCGAGTCGTTTGCCGCGGTGGCGCTTTTTTGCCAGAGTACGGCGCCCGTGTTTAGATCCACTAGAGTCGCCGCTACGCTCACGCGCGTGACGCTGCTAATCAGCATATACGATGTGCCGTAGTCCGCGACATTGAGGTAGAGCGCGGCGTCGGCGCCAAATATCTGCTTTAGCTTGTACGTAGAGATCTGCGCGATCTCTCCTGCGTCGTAGATGCCGTTGTTTTTAAAGGTCTCGTTTACGAGTGCGGGCGAAAATACGTAATACCCCGCCTCGCTAAGCGGATAGAGCGCGTTTGCCAGCACCGCTGCGGAGGCCTTTATCTCGGCTGAGTCGCTGGTGGGCATCATGACGACGATCGAGCGAGGCTTAGTCTGTAAAAACGCCGAATAGTCGTAAACCTCGGGCTGCGAGCCTGCGCACGCTCCAAGAAACAGCACCGCAAACGCGCCAAGAAGCGCCGATTTTATTTTATTTTTCATTTTGGCTTCCTTTTGCGGTTTTGCTCGTTTTGGCTGGTTTTGCTTGCTTGGTTTTCAAATTTTGCTTGCTCGTTTGCTCGCCTAAATTTGAGCCTTTGTCGCTTAAATTCGGCTCGCTCGCGCCCAATTTTTCCTTCGTCTGTTCGCTTAAATTTGCCGCATTTTTGCCTGCTGCGCCCGCCGTTTTGCTATTTTGATTTAGCAAAAACATCGCGTAGTCGCGCGACTCGGGATAGAGCTCTGCTTCTTTTTCGACGTAGGCTTTAAATTTAGCCCCGTTTCCTTGCGAGAGATAGAGCAAACCTAGATGCGCGTGCAGTCCGGGCGGAGCTTTGGCGGCTCTTTGATAGGCTTTTTGCAGGCTCTCCTCGAGTGCGGCGATCTGCGCGCCCGCGTCGCCCTCTTCGGTTAGATACTCGTAGACCGAGCTCGTGTAGGCGCCGTCCCAGTAGTATAGCTGCCTAGGCGAGTCGTCCGCGCAACCCGAGAGTAGTAGGGCGGCGGCGGAGGCGAGTGCAAAATTTGCTAGAGTTTTAAAGCGCAAAATTTATCCTTATTTCGCGTTAAAAGCGCCGCTTTCAAGCCCATGCGTTAGGTTATTTACGGCCTCGATGATGGCTAGGCTTAGCACCTTGCCGTTTAACGTCGAATCATACCCAGCGCTTCCGCCAAAGCCCAGTACTTCGCGGTTTGAGAGCTCATACTCGCCAGCGCCCTGAGTGGAGTAGATCACCTCGGAGTTTTTCACGTCCACGACGTTAAGGTTTACCTTCGCGTATGCGGTTTGGGTTTTGCCCTTACCTAGGATACCGAAAAGCTGGTGATCGCCCGTAGTTTTGCGGCCAAACTCCGTTACGTCGCCCGTGATGACGTATCTTGCGCCCTTGATATTTTGCACCTCTTTACTTAGCGCGCTTTCCTCTTTGATGTCGCGCATGTTGCTGCGGTCAAGCACCGAAAAGCGCCCGCTTTGCTGTAAATTTGAGATGAGGATGGTCTGAGCTTGGTTACCTAGTCTGTCCTCGCCGTCTGAAAATACGCCGTTTTGGTATGAGGACTGGTTGCTAAAGCGGCCGATCGAGACGGCGATCTTTTGTCCTTGATAGTTGGTGTTTATGGTTTGAACTTTTGGCGTTTCGACTACGCGCGATCTCTCCGTCGCGCAGCCAGTTATTAGCATCGCGGCGCACGCGGCTAGTAAAAATTTTACGTTCGTTTTCATATCGCTCCTTTAAATTTTGATTTGCGTTATTATCTTACTATTTTTAGCTTAAAAATTTTTAACCCGCCTAAAAATTTGAGTCGTGGCGTCGGCCGGGTCAAATTTGACTATAAAATTTCCGCCTCTTTGGTTGCGTTTACCGAGCTTAGCGCGATGCGGTCGCCCGGTTTTAGCTCGCTTAGATTTACCGTTTTGCCGTCTTTTTGCACTCGGACGAAATTTGAAATCTGCGCGAAAAAGGACTCTTGCTGCGCGTATGCGGCGCGAGCGAGCTTGAGCGCGTTTTCAAATTTGAGCAGTTTGGTTTGCACGGCGGCGTCTAAAACCTGCCTTAAATTTAGTAAAATTTGCTCCTTGCGAGCGATTTTTTGCTCTAAACTCGCCTGCGAAAATCTCGCTCTCATCATCGCTAGAGCGTTAAATTTACGCTCCCAAACGCGCATGAAAGCCGCGTCCGCCGCCTCGCTTAGCCTATCTATGCTTTGCATTAGCTCGCCCATATCGGGCAGTAGCGTAGCCATCGCCGCGCTTGGGGTCGGAGCGCGAAAGTCCGCCGCAAAGTCGCTGATCACGTAATCAATCTCGTGTCCAACGGCCGATATCACGGGCGTGCGCGCCGCGTAGATCTCGCGGGCTAGATTTTCGTCGTTAAAGCACCACAGATCCTCTCTGCTGCCGCCGCCGCGCGCCAGCACGATCGCATCCGCGCCGCTTGCATCTGCTTTTTTTAGGGCGCGTATTAGCGAGGCGGGCGCGGTTTCGCCTTGCGTTAGCGAGTCAAAAACTAAAATTTCCGCCAGTGCCCAGCGTCCGTGCGCGATACGTAGCATATCTTGCAATGCGGCTGAGGTTTTTGAGGTAATAAGCGCGATCTTGCGCGGAAATTTAGGTAGCGGTTTTTTGCGCGAGATATCAAAAAGCCCTTCGCTTTCAAGCCGCGATTTTAGCTGTTTAAACGCAAGCTCGAGCTCGCCTTCGCCGCTTGGGCGTATGAGAGTCGCGATAAACTGATAGCTGCCGCTTGGCGAGTAGAGCGAAATTTTGCCGTAGAGAGCGACTTTCATACCGTCTGCGACGTCAAATTTGAGCTTGGCAGCGTTAAATTTATAAATGACGGCCGAGATCGCGGCCTTTTCGTCTTTTAGCGTGAAGTACCAGTGGCCCGAGCCGTGTTTAACGAGCCGCGAGATCTCGCCCTCTACCTCGACGTACGAAAACGTCGTCTCAAGCAGAGTTTTGGCCTGCTCGTTTAGCTCGCTGACGCTTAGCACTCACGGGCCTTTTGCGCGATGAAAAGAGTAGAAATATCCATCGAAAAGCTCTTGCAAAGGCGCATCTCAAAGCCAGCGGTAGCGAGCTCCTGAGCAAAGCTTTTGGCGTCTAAAAAGCCCTCGATCGAGCTTGGCAGGTACTCGTAGGCTTCTTGATTTTTGGAGATAAATCCGCCGATTTTAGGCAAAATTTTACCTAGATAAAAGTCGCGAGCGCCCGTGAGAAGGCCGCTTTTTTTGCGTTTGGTAAACTCAAGCACTACGACGTATCCGCCCGTTTTTAGCACTCTGTTAAACTCTCTTAGCGCGGCTTCTCGCTCGACCACGTTTCTGATGCCGTAGCTGATACTTAGCACGTCCACCGAGCCGCTATCAAGCGTCGTTTGCGTCGCTAGCGCCTCGATAAATTTAAACTCGGGAAATTTTTGCTTGGCGACTGCTAGCATGCCGCTTGAGGGATCGACGCCGATTAGATTTTCGATTTTTGCGTTAAATTCGCCTGCCGTCTTTTGCCAAAAGCCCATCATATCGCCCGTGCCGCATGCGACGTCTACAATATTTACGCTTGAGTTTTTGAAATTTGATAATACCGTTTTGCACGCGATCTTGCGCCAGCTCACGTCCGCGCCCATGCTCAGCACGCGGTTTGCCAGGTCGTAGGTGGGCGCGATGTCGTTAAACATCTGAACTATTTTTTCTTGTTTTTCCATTTTTTCTCTTTAGATATAGTAGATTTTTAAGCCGTGCGAAAGCTTTGTGAGGCTTTTTAAAATTTTAGGCTTCGAGTCCAAAATTTCGCTTCGTAGCTCGTAGATTTTTTTGTAAATTTTAGCTTGGAGTTTGTCTATGCGCTTTTGCTCGGCGCCGCTTTTTACGTGCGCTAGCAGGCCTAGCCAGATATCGGCGTCTTGCAGCGAGCCAAAGGTTTCTTGTAAAATTTTGCTCTTTTTAAAGCATTTTTTAGCTGCAGCAAAACCAAAGCCGCCGCCGAAAATCTCGCTTAAGTATCTCAGCCTTTTTATCTCGATGCGGCACTTGTGAAACTGCGCGTTTTCGGTGGTTTGGCTTAAATTTGAGAGAGATTTTTTAAGGCGTAAAATTTGAGCTCGCATGGATTTTGCGACGAGTTTTTTTATCGGCGCGTCTCCTAGCTCGCCTTTAAAAAAGTCGCTTCCCTCGCGTAAAAACACCTCCCAGTCGCGCAAAATTTCGCTCGCTTCATCGCTTTGTAGCTCGGCTTGGACGCTTTTGGCTAGGGTTTTGCTTAAAATTTCTAGCTCGCTAGCTAGCGTTTCAAAGCCTTTTTGCTTTTGCAAAAACTCGCAAAATACGTCTATATCGCGTTTTTGGTTAGTTAGCTCGGCTAGTTTTTTAAAATTTAGCAGAAAATAGCAAGCCGTTTTTCGGTCGAAAACGAGAGTGAAAAGTTTGAGCAAAGAGCGGGTTTTGCGCAAATTTATGCGGATCTGGTGTAGCGCCTCGGCATCGCTAGAGCTTGCGTATTCGCTTAGGTGTTTACGAAGCATCGTAAAAATCTGAAAAAACACCGTCCGCATCGCATCCATCGCGCCGATGTAGCTCGGTAAATTTAGCTCCAGCTCCGGGCTGTTTTGTAAAATCTCAATGCTCTTTTGCGCGTCAAATTCGCCCTGCGGCAGGCCAAAAAGCGCTAAATTTTTATTTTTATAGCGCTCATCCTCCGTGACCTCTCTAGCTATGTGCGCGGCGATAAACTCAGGCGGGTTAAACTCCGCCACCTCGCGCTCGCTAGCAAACTCGGCCTCAAAAGTAACAAGCCCTTCTAAAGCGCCGTGAAAAATATCGATGTTGCAAGCAATGCCGTCAAGCCGAAATAAAAATCTCGTCTTTTTTATCGGAGCGGCGACTGCGTTTTTTAGGGCTTTTTTAAAGCTTTTAGCGTCCGTTTCGCTCTCATTTTCCTCGCGCGCTAGACCGATGCCTGATTTTTGAGTGATCGTAAAAACGCCCGAAGCCTCGCGAAATCTAATCTCCTCAAGCGGAGTGATTTTGACGTAAATTTGCGTCACCTCTTTTTGCTGGACGTCGATGTCGCGGGCTTTTAGCTCGTTTATGACGGCGGCGTCACGTAGGATAAATTTACGCTCGATCTCTATCAAATTTCGCTCCTTAATATGAAAAATTGTATCAAAAGGTAGCTTAAAGTGTAAAATTTGCAAGCTTTTGCTGCCGACCTTGCGACGCGAAATGATTTTTTAACGCAAATAACGCTAAAATCAGCTCAAATTTGAAAGGAGTTTGGATGAATAGAAAGCTAAATTTTAGCGCGGGACCTTCGGCTCTGCCTCTTAGCGTGCTTGAACGCGCCCAAAACGAGCTCACGGACTATCAGGGCAAGGGCTTTTCGATAATGGAAATCAGCCACCGAAGCAAGATTTTTGAAGAGGTGCACTACGGTGCGATGGCGAAGGTACGCGAGCTATACGGCATCGGCGAAGAGTACGACGTGCTATTTTTGCAAGGCGGCGCGCATTTGCAGTTTGCGATGATACCGCTAAATTTAGCCGCCAAAGGCGTCGCGCAGTATGCAGACACTGGCGTCTGGACGAGCAAGGCGATCAAAGAGGCCGCAAACGTCGGCATCGCGTACGAAGTAGTCGCCAGCAGCAAGGAAACCTCCTACGACCGCATCCCAGAGGTTAAATTTGAGGGTGACGCCGCATACGGCTATCTGTGCACAAACAACACCATCTACGGCACGCAGTACCGCACGCTGCCTCACTCCAAAGCCCCGCTAGTCGTCGATGCGTCGAGCGATTTTTTCTCTAGGCCGGTTGATTTCACGGACGTGGGGCTACTCTACGGCGGCGCGCAGAAAAATGCCGGCCCAAGCGGCGTAACCGTCGTCATCATCCGCAAGGATCTGCTAGAGCGAGCCTGCATGGAGCATACTCCGACGATGCTTCGCTATGATACGCACGCCAGCGCCGCGTCGCTATACAACACGCCGCCGACCTTTGGCATATATCTGCTAAATTTGACGCTGGGCTGGGTGCAAGAGCAGGGCGGTCTAGCAGCGATAAACGAGATAAACGAGCAAAAGGCAGCGCTGCTTTACGGCGCGATCGACGGTTCGGGCGGCTTTTACAAAGGTCACGCGCAAAAAGATAGCCGCTCGCTGATGAACGTTAGCTTTACCATCGCAAACCGCGAGCTGGAGGCGGCCTTTATCGCCGAGTCCGAAAGTGCGGGTATGCTGGGCCTAAAAGGACACCGTCACGTAGGCGGCATCAGAGCCTCTATCTACAACGCCGTAAGCATCGAAAACGTGCGAACTTTGGCTGAGTTTATGAAAGAATTTGCTAGGAAAAACGGGTAAATCAGGGTAAATTTGACGGGGCGCGCCGCGCGAATTTAGCTTTGCTTCGGGTAAATTTAAACTCGCGGCTAAATTCGGCGGTGCGTCAAATTTTGCTTTTTGCTCAAATTTAAGCGGCTTTGGTTTTGCGGCGAGCTGATTTTAAATTTGCCGAGTTAAATATTTGGCTCGCGCTCGCCTCTTGTTATGCATTTTAAATTTGACTGCGTGAAGCGAAATTTGGAGAAAATTTGAGAAACTACGACGAAAATCCGATAATCATAAACGACTACGGCGCGCTGTTTTTGATGGGATATTATATTATTCTTTACTCGATTATCGTTTTTGTATTTGCTTTTAGCGACTATGGGCTTTTATACCGTATTTATCTTATTGCTTTGCCTGCATCTTTTTTATTATTCTGCCTATACAATACATACGTTTTCGCGCCGCGAGTTTTTAAACAAAAACCGAGCTTTTTTAGATTTTCTAGCGAGCAAATTTATCATATAGAGTATGTCTACGTAAACAAAGTAGAGAGCGAGGAGAAAATCGCCCTCGTAAAAGATGTAGAAAAGGTCTATTTTTGCGTTATTAGCGAACTTGACAGCAGATACGGCAGATTTCACTTTTTTACCCTGTAGCAGCTCTATAAAAAGTCCTCTATCGGCGTGCATTTTAACAAAACGAAAGACTTTATAAGATATCTTTTAGTTTATTTGATATTTGCGCTGCCGTTTAAAATCTATAAACTCAAAAAATCGGGCGAACCGCTATGGTTGCTGCATAAAAATTTCGTCATAAGGATGAAAAATAGAAATTATTTTTTGGTAAATTGCTATAGTAGAGATGATTATTTTGAGTTGTTGCGGTATTTTCGGGCGAACAAAATCCCCGTGGAGGACAAGACGAAATTTATGCCGCAAGCTCAAAGATCTGCGATATTTTTCGAAGACAAACACGAGGTCTGGAGCGACGATCCAAACGATACTGAAATACCAAAAGACGATTGGAAGTGCAAGATGAGGCGGTTTTTTAGTTTGGAGTAAATTAGGCTTAAGCTTTTTGTTAAATTTTCATATAAATTTGCTTTTGGTTGCCGCGCGGCTTTTGCCACTTAAATTTTTTATCAAATTTTCCGCTCGAATTAGCCCCTAGCAAACGCAAATTTTACAAATAAAATTATCTTTTTATCTCCAAATTTATCTTACCGTTCGCCTCTGAAAATTTATATTCCAGCTCGTCCGAGCGATAGGTTATGCTTTTGTTTTTGCAAATTTGCTTCTCGCGGGACGCTATCTTTTTTAGCATCGGCGGTAGCTCCTTGGCGATCAAAAGCTTGATAGACATCTCTAGGCCGTGCGTTAGCTTTTTGAGAAACCTACCGTCAAGCTCGCTCTCGTCTTTTATCATATGCAAGGTCGCGTCAAAGCCGAGCTTTCCTAGCTCCTCGTAGAACTGTGCCTTTTCCTCGGGCGGCGAGCAGTGATCGTTTACGGCGCAGTGATAGCCGACATAGATAGGCTTTGGATACTCGCTTTGAACTTTTAGGTGCGCGGTGTCCAGGATGTTTCGTATATCCCCGCGCGCCTGCGAGAAATATCGAGGCGAGGATTTATCCAGTAGCGTCCACATCGTTTTGGTAAAGACGTAAATTTTGATATTTTTAAAATATATATCGGTCGAGTATTCGCGAAATTTGAGATAATCCGCCTCTTTGCCTAGGCCTATGAGCTCCCAGTTTAGCTTCGCGTAGCTACTGTTGTCGATGAGGCCGTCTACGAGCCACGGCGCAAATTTGGCCGCCAAGGCGTTTATGTATGTGCCGTGCGAACTGCCGACTAAGACTACGGGCAGCTCGTCTATATGGGTCGCGGCTTTAAACGGCGGATTTGCCTTGATAAAAAGGGCAGCATTTATCACGTCTTGAGCTTGCATAACGCCGAAATTTTGATATTCGTTTTTGGTCGGTTGCAACGTGACGGATATTTGTAATTTAAAATCGCTAGGCAAACCGCCGCTTGCTTTTATATTGCCCAGATAGGCATCTAGCGTCGAAAGTTCGCCGTAACTGATATCGCTTGGGATTTCTATACCGATTTTCGAGCATTTGTTTTTAAGGATGATTTTGTCTAAATCGTTTAAAAAATAGGTTGCCCCCGTTTGCGGTCTGTTGCCGATGCAGTGGTAGTTCGGACTCGCCACGGCTACGTTAAATTCGCTAGCTACGAACTGTGCTAAATGCTCTCTATAGTTTTCGTTCGCATCGCCGCCAAGCCCAGGCACGATGAAAACTATGGCTCTAGCCGGCTTTTCATCATCGTAGCAGAGCTTAAACTCGAGTAACGAATCTCGCTTTAGGCCAAGCTCTACATCGTCGCAGGATGGGATCTCGTATGTTTTATTTATTATCATGATTCGGCCTCGGAAATAATCCGTTTATCGGATGCGCACTTGGCTAAATTTGATAAATGTGATTGACCGATGGGGGGTTTGGGGTGGATTGTGGTTGGGTTATGAAATTGATTTAAATTTGATAGTAGTCTATCTGTTAAAATTATTTTCCGTAGCCTTCGCCGCCGAATTTCAGTAGTGCCGAACCCCATGTAAAGCCGCCGCCGAAAGCATCTAGTAAAAGCAAATCGCCTTTTTTAAGCCTGCCTGCTTCGTATGCGTCATTCATCGCCATAGGTATAGAGGCTGAGCTTGTGTTGCCGTATTTTCCGACGGTTACGACGCACTGTTCGTTTGTAAAATTTAAGCGTTGCTTGACTGCTTCGATGATGCGTAAATTTGCCTGATGAGGTATAAAAAGATCGATTTTATCGCTTGAAATTTGATTTTTTTCTAGGATATCTACGACGTCTTTAGTTAGCGTCTGAACCGCGATTTTAAAGACTTCATTGCCAGACATTTTGATAAATTTTTCTTCGCCGCCGGGAGTTATGAGTAGGTTTGCGTAGTTACCGTCGGCTGCGGTATGAACGTCGATGATCTCGTTTTCTTCGCCTGCGCTTACGACTGCCGCACCCGCTCCGTCGCCAAATAGTATGCAAGTAGTTCTATCGGTCCAATCGACGATTTTACTTAGCTTTTCGGCTCCGATTATCAATACGTTTTTTTTGCTTCCGCTCTCAATTAATGATTTTGCAAGCTCGAGCAGATAAATAAAACCCGTACACGCCGCGCTTATGTCAAATGCCGTAATGGGATTTATGCCTAAATTTTTAGCGATCTTGCACGCCGTCGAAGGCATGCAAAAGTGATCGGGCGAGATAGTCGCGCATATAACCGCATCGATATCTTTTGCCGTTAAATTCGCTCTTTCAAGCGCTATTTTTGCCGCTTTCGTGCCAAGCTCGCTTGTGTCCTCATCCTGCGCTATGCGTCTTTGGCTGATACCGGTGCGCTTGACTATCCACTCGTCGCTGGTTTCTACGGTTTTTTCAAGGTCGAAATTCGTTAAAATTTTAGGCGGAGCGTATGCGGCTATGGATATTAGCGAGGCTTTTGGCATTAAATTTGTCTTTGTAATTTTCATTTTGCGAAGTGCGAAAGCTCGTCTTCGATAACTTTATTTATATCGGAGTTTGCGAATTTTAGAGCTTGAAATATCGCATTTTTGATAGCTTTAGGTGTGCTTTTACCGTGGCTTATTATGACGCAACCGTTTACGCCAAGTAGCGGTGCGCCGCCATATTCGTCGTAATCGACTTGCTGTTTTAGAGTTTTAAAAACTTTTTTCATGAGAAGCGAACCGGCTATGGCGACCGGGGATTTTTTAACGTGTTTTTTGATAATTTTTGTTATAGCGTCGGCTACGCCTTCGCTTGTTTTTAGTAGGATATTTCCGACGAATCCATCGCAAATAACGACATCGACGCTTCCGTCAAAGACTTGATTTCCTTCGGCGTTGCCTACGAAGCTATCAAGTTTTGAGATCATTTCAAAGGCTTCTTTAGTCGCCTCGTTGCCCTTACTGCTCTCTTCGCCGTTAGACAAAAGTCCTAGTTTAGGGGATTTTATTTTTAAAATTTCTTTTGCGTAGGCTTCGCCCATTATTGCAAATTGAAATAGATGCTCCGGCCTGCAGTCCACGTTTGCGCCGACATCCAAAACTAGCGTGTTGCCGCCGGTTACGTTTGGCATTAGCGTCGCTATCGCTGGACGCGAGACATTTTTTAGTCGCCCGACTCGAAGCGTGGCAAGACTCATCGTAGCTCCGCTGTGTCCTGCCGAAACTACGGCCATAGTTTGTTTATTTTTAAGTAGCTCGATAGCCTTAAAAATACTGCTTTCTTTTCGCTTTAACGCATCGGTGGCGCCGTCGCTCATAGAGACGACCTCGTCAGCTTGAATAAATTTTACGTATTGTTTTAAATTTTGCGGAACGAGGCTTTCTAAAATTTTCGTATCGCCTACCAAAACGGCTTCGAATTTTACTTCTTTTAAAGCCTCGATCACGCCGCCGATAATAGGTTGCGGACCGAAGTCGCCGCCCATTGCATCAATGCAAATGCTGGTCATTTGTATTAATATTCTCCGGTAGTTTTATTTACGCGGTGAGGCATTTTCCATGAGCCGTCTTTATCTTTTACGGGAACCGGAAGCGTTACTTTGTAGTGCGTTCTTCTCTTTGCCGCGCGAGTATGACTTACTCTTCGTTTAGGTACTGCCATTTTATTCTCCTTTATAGATTTTTACATTTTTCACAATAAAAATAATCGCTCTTAAAAGCTTCTATTTCGCTTGTTAGTACTTCTTCTAAATTTATAAAACCGTCGAAAAACTCAACCGCATCGTCGAGATTTTCTTCGTTATCTTTATAAATTCCGTCGCTTAATATCAAATTTACATTTTCATCAAGCTTTAAATTTATATCTTCGCCGCATCGGTCGCAGTTGTGAGCTATCTCGCCTACGATCTTGCCTTTGCAACTGACTAAATTTTGGCTTATTCTTTTGAGTTCGCCGTTAAAATTGACCCCGTCCAAGCCTAGCTCGAACGGCATTTGGTTATTTGCGATTTTGGCGAAAGATATTTTCAAAATTTAACCTAAAATTAGCAAATTTCTCTTGTTGCAAAGAAAAATGCAATCTCGTTTTTAGCGTTTTCTAGGCTGTCGCTGCCGTGAACGGCGTTTGCGTCGATGCTCTCGGCAAAGTCGGCTCTGATAGTACCGGGCTTTGCTTCTTTTGGATTAGTTGCGCCCATTAGATCGCGGTTTTTAGCTACCGCATCGTCGCCCTCAAGAACCATAACTACGACCGGTCCGCTCACCATAAAATCAACCAAATCGTTAAAGAAAGGTCTGTCTTTGTGAACTGCGTAGAAAGCTTTTGCGTCGCATTTGCTTAGTTTGACTTTTTTCATAGCGGCGATTCTTAGTCCGTTGCTTTCGAATCTATCCACGATTTTTCCGATAACGCCCTTTTTTACGGCATCAGGCTTAATAATAGAAAGCGTTTGCTGCATAAAATTTCCTTTTTGTGGTTTTTATAAGGCGGTGATTATATCAAAAAAAAATTAAATTTCAAAATAAGCCCCGCAAAAGGGCTTAAGTGCGGAGTTTACGAGATGACGGCCGTAGCGCCCGTTCTCATATCGGCGGTTATCTCGGCGCGAGAAGGCTGTCCTGCATAAGGAGCGTCCCAAACGATGCAGCCGTCGGTCGGACAGGCTGAAGCGCATGCAGGCTCGTCGTTAAATCCTACGCACTCGACGCATTTATCGGCATAAACGTAGTATGTGTCCTCGCCGGTCGGGTTATCCGCGTCGTCTACGATAGCGTTCGTCGGGCACTCGTCGATGCAAGAGCCGCAGCTTATGCAGATGTCTGTTATTTTTACTGCCATTTTTTATCCTTTTTAGTCAAATTTTTCGCAAGAATATCAAAAACTAAGTAAATTTGATATTAAATTTTTGCGTTAAATTTTGAAACGAAAACATAAAATTTTTAGCTCTTTTTAATTTTTAGATGATATAATTTCGCTACAAATAAAAATTATTAAGGAGAAAAAATGTTAGTAACAAAAAAAGCACCTGACTTTACAGCTGCAGCAGTTTTAGGAAGCAATCAGATCGTAAATGATTTCAACCTATATAAAAATATCGGCGAGAAAGGCGCAGTAGTGTTTTTCTACCCTATGGACTTTACTTTCGTTTGCCCTAGCGAGATCATCGCGTTTGATAAGAGATACGACGAATTTAAAGCTCGCGGTATCGAAGTTATCGGCGTTTCGACAGATAACCAATTCTCACACTTCGCGTGGAAAGAAACTCCGGTAAACAAAGGCGGCATCGGCCAAGTTCGCTACCCGCTAGTAGCCGACATGACGAAGTCTATCGCTCGCGGTTTTGACGTACTTTTAGAGGATGCGGGCGTCGCTCTTCGCGGCAGCTTCTTGCTTGATAAAGACGGCACTGTTCGCCATGCGGTTATTAACGACCTTCCGCTTGGAAGAAACATCGACGAGATGATAAGAATGGTCGATACGATGCTATTTACTAACGAGCACGGAGAGGTTTGCCCTGCCGGTTGGAACAAAGGCGATAAAGGCATGAAAGCCGATACGGCAGGTGTCGCAGACTACCTATCTCACAACGCAGACAAACTATAATCATCCAAATTTAAGGGCGAGCTCTCGCCCTTTTCTTCCCTCTTTTTACTCACTTCACAAAATTTTTAACGAAGTACGCAAAAAATTTAAACTAAAAACAAAATAAATTTACTATAATAGAGGCAATTTCTAAAATCTCGCAGAAGGGAAACCTCTAAATGATCAACACCGATAACGGCGATTCTATGATCTTAGAAGGCGCTATTAGCGTATTTTCAAAGGCTCTAAAAGACAACCATCAAATTCACTTTTTAAATTTATATAACGGCGTAAAGGTCGAGTGTCAAGGTAGCGTTATAGCCGTCGAGGACGAGACCGTGGTTTGCAAGGTAACGCTAGAGCAAATTTTAGCCATGAAAGAGGAAAAAAACGCCTACATCGTGCGCGATGAATATTTTGCCGAAAATTTAAGAGCCGATATAGCGGGATTTGATTTGTCGAATTTGACCGTGACGCTTAGAGATTTTATCTACATGCACAACCTGCATGCAAATTTACGAAAATATCAGCGCGTCTATCCAAACCGCTACACCAAGGTCTCTCTTGCTCAAAACGGTAGCGCAGTCCAGGGAAATTTATACGATATTTCCGAGGGCGGACTGGGCGTCGTTAGCGCCGATGACGGAGAGTTTAGGGACGGCGAGCAGGTAAATGCTAAATTTGAGCTCGGGCTTTCCGACTGCGAAAGCGGATCTTGCGAAAAAGTAGACGTCGATATCGATCTGAAACTGGTTACCGCGCTAAAATACAAAGGCGCTATGAGATACTGCTGCCAAGTGATGAATAAACAAAACGCGCATCAAAATATCGTAAAAT
This sequence comes from uncultured Campylobacter sp., assembly GCA_963519525.1. Taxonomy (GTDB): domain Bacteria; phylum Campylobacterota; class Campylobacteria; order Campylobacterales; family Campylobacteraceae; genus Campylobacter_A. Next base: position 8,211 of record CAUQOI010000006.1, on the reverse strand, counting down.
TTACCGACAAGCGCGTAAAAGAAACCCTCGAAGAGCTCAAAGAGCAGCTAAAAACTTACCAATAAATTTAACGCAAAATTAAAAGGCGAGCCTTGCGCTTGCCTTTTAAATTTTACCCGCTTCGATTTCAAATTTATTCAATAGCTTCACCCGAAATTTAATCAAAAATCAGTAAAATAGCCCAAAATTTACAAGGAAGCACATGAAAACCATCCAAGAAAATTTAAAGCTATTTTACGTCGGTCTCAAGAACAAAGAGCCGTTTTTTTATAAAAACAAAGACCTTACGACGCACGCGGCCATCATCGGAATGACCGGTAGCGGCAAAACCGGCCTTGGTATCAGTATCCTAGAAGAAGCCTGCATCGATAATATCCCGACCTTTATAATCGACCCAAAAGGCGATATGACCAACCTCGCCTTAGCTTTTCCGCAGATGAGCGCGCAGGATTTTGCGCCGTATGTCTATGAAAACGAAGCGCAGAACAAAGGCATGAGCGCGGATGAGTTTGCCGCTAGCGAAGCGCAGACATGGAAAAACGGCATCGAGGGCTCGTTTCAAAGTTTAGAGCGCGTAGGGCTTTTTAAAGATAGTGCCGAGCTAAAAATTTACACGCCAAAGAGCAGTAGCGGCGTCGGAGTGGCGCTGCTCGGGGATTTTGCCCGTCCGAGTTTAGACGCAGGCAGCGAGGAGTTTAGCGAGTACGTCGGCTCTCTGGCTAGCTCCGTGCTCTCGCTCGTTGGTATAGAAAACGACGTAAATTCAAAAGAGCACCTACTCATCTCAAACATTTTTATAGATAAATTTAGCCAGGGCGCGGACGTGAGCCTAGAGGAGCTCATCGGCTTTATCGCGACGCCTCCGTTTGCAAAGATCGGCGTATTTGACGTGGAGAAATTTTACCCAAGCTCCGAGCGCATGAAGCTAGCGGTTAAGATCAACACGTTGCTTGCAAGTCCAGATTTTCGCGCATGGCTAAGCGGCGAGCGACTCGATATCTCAAAGATGCTTTTTAACGCAAACGGCAAAGCAAAGTGCAATATCTTTACGATCTCGCACCTAAAAGACAGCGAGAGGATGTTTTTCGTGACGCTGCTACTAAATGAAATCATCGCATGGATGCGCAAGACCGAGGGTACGAGCTCGCTTCGCGCCGTGCTTTATATGGACGAGATTTTCGGATTTTTCCCGCCAAACGGCAATCCGCCTAGTAAAACCCCGATGCTAACGCTACTCAAGCAAGCCCGCGCGCACGGCCTTGGCGTGATACTAAGCACCCAAAACCCGGTCGATCTTGACTACAAAGGCCTTAGCAACATCGGCACGTGGTTCATCGGGCGCTTGCAAACCGCGCAGGACAAGGCGCGCGTGATCGACGGTATGACGGGGCTTGCGGGCTCTGCGATGGATAAAGGCGAGATAGAAAATCTCATCTCAAATTTGCAAAAGCGTAATTTTCTACTAAAAAACATCCACGAGGACGGGCTGTCCGTCATCTCGACGCGCTGGGCTCTGAGCTACCTAAAAGGACCGCTTAGTCGCGAACAGATTTCAAATTTGATGAAAGAGCAAAAGAGCGGGTCAAATTTGAGCGGATCAAGTCCGGCAAAAAGCTCAAATTTCGCCGCCAAACCGGTGCTGTCGCCAGACATCGCTCAAATTTACGCTGCAAGCTCAAATTTGCAGGAGGGCGGCGAGCTGGAGGGGTATCTTTACGGCGAGGCGAAAGTGCGATTTTACGACGCTAAAAAGGGGCTTGACGAGGTTCGCGAGGTAAATTTCACGCTAAGGCTGGATGAAGCTCAAAAAAGCGCCGACTGGAGCGAAGCTAGCGAAAATATGCATTTTACCGCGGTTGCAGAGCCAAATTTCAAGCTCTCCTACGCGCCGTTGCCGGGCTTTGTCGCCGGAGCTAAAAATTTCAAAGAGCTAACCAAAAATTTCAAAGAATTTATCTATAGAAACTACAAACTTAGGCTCTTTAGCGCGCTAAATTTAAGCTCGGCGCCGGGCGAGAGCAAGGAGGAGTTTTACGTCCGTTTGGCCGATAAATGCAACGAAATTTTAGAGGCGCAAACGGCCAAGCTCACGGCTGAGTTTGATAAGCAAAAAGCGCGGCTGGAGGAGAAGCTAAACCGCTCGGTGGTAAAGCTAGAAAAAGAGCAGCGAGACTTTAAAAGCAAGGGGATAGAGACCGCGATCTCGGTGGGTGCGAGCATTTTGGGTGCGATTTTTGGCAAAGGGCTGCTAAGTAGCGGTAACATCGGCAAGGTCGCAACCTCCGCGCGCTCGGCAAACAGCGTGCTAAAAGAGCGCAGCGACGTCAAACTAAGCGAGCAAGAAGTCGCCCAGCTAAACGCGCAGATCGAGGAGCTGATGGCGAAATTTGAAGAAGACGCGAGCGCGCTAAAAGCCAAAAACGACGTGCAAAACGTGGAAGTGACGGAGGTGGAGGTTAGTCCGAAGAGTAGCGATATATACGACGAAAAACTCTATCTCCTTTGGAAATAGCGGCTTGTCTTTTGAGCGTCTTTGAATGAGTTTGAAATTTTAAGCCTGCGGCAGACTACTTGTCTAGCCTTGACTTAAAATTTTTGCACAACATTCAAATCCATCTCAAAATACTTCGCCTTAACTTTTGCGTTCAAATTTGAAGTCAAATTTGTAAATTTTAGCTCAAATTTTACTCGCCTAGACCAGCATCTCGAAAATGCAAATTTGAAGGCATATGACGCAAAAGCGTCAAATTTAAATCTGCGCATAGCGCAGCAACTTCTCACGTCGTAGGGGATAGGGGATCGTTAAGGGGGAAGGGAGCGATAAGCCCCTTCCCCCTTAACAAAAAAGGTTGATTTGCGCAAAAGCTTAATGCACAACACCAAATTTGACTAAATTAAATTTAGCACCTTAAAGATACAGGTCTCGGTGCGTCAAATTTACAAATTTACCGTCCTCCAAAACGACCGATTTATCAAAAAATCAGCCGAATTTAATTAATATTGCGAAATTGAAACAAAAATCAGGATAAAAAATGAACGAAAATTTGATAGCTTATGCTGCGGCGTATCTGCTTGGCGGCATCCCATCTGGCTTGATTTTGGCATATATCTTCGGCGGAGTGAACATCAGAAGCGAAGGTAGCGGCAGTATCGGCGCGACCAACGTTTTGCGCGTGCTAAAGCAAAAAGACCCCAAACTCGCTAAAAAGATCGCGATTTTGACCGTAGTTTGCGACGTTTTAAAGGGCGTTTTACCGATACTGATCGCGAAATTTTTAGGCCTTGCTCCAGCGACGCTTTGGGCGATGGCGGTACTTTCGGTGCTCGGGCACTGCTATTCGCCGTTTTTAAAATTTGAAGGCGGTAAGGGCATTGCCACGGGAGCTGGCGTTTTGGCGGTATTTTTGCCGCTTGAGATCGCTATCGCGCTTGGAGTTTGGTTCATCGTGGGCAAGCTGCTTAAAATCTCCTCGCTCGCCTCTCTAGCCGCGCTTGTGGCGTTTATCGTAGCGACTTTTGCGCTTCAGTCGCAGATCCCAGGCATCGACTCCTATGCACCGATATTTTTGATCGCGTTTTTAGTCGTATACAAGCACCTGCCAAACATCAAACGCCTGATAACCGGGCAAGAAAAGCGCGTCATTTGACGACCATTATCAGAGATTACGAATTTAGCACGATCATCGGGCTGCTTGATTTTGAGCGCGTGACGCCGCAAAAGGTAAGAGTGAGCGCGGAGTTTGAAAGCGGCGAGTTTATAGACTACGTGGAAATGATAAATTTGATCGAGGAAATTTACGCGCAAGAAAAATTTGGTACCGTGGAGAGCTCGCTTGAAATTTGCGCGAAAAAGTTGAAGGAAAAATTTAGCTCGCTTAGCTTTTTAAAAATGGAAATTTTAAAAATCGAGATCGTCAAAAATGCGACGGTTGGCGCAAGAGCTGAGTTTAAATATTAAATTTTTTTTAAAGTATCTTGAAATCTTGCTTAATTTATGCTACAATCCCAACAAATTTCACTGAAGGGAAAAAATGAGAATTTTAATAGTTGAAGATGAGGTAACTCTAAACAAAACCATCGCCGAGGGCTTGCAAGAGTTCGGCTACCAGACCGACAGCTCGGAGAATTTCAAGGATGCCGAATACTACATAGGTATTAGAAATTACGATTTGGTTTTGACCGATTGGATGCTGCCTGACGGCGACGGCGTGGATCTGATCAACATCATCAAACATAAATCTCCACGCACCGCAGTAGTCGTACTATCTGCGAAAGACGATAAAGATAGCGAAGTTAAAGCATTTAGAGCGGGTGCGGACGACTATATCAAAAAGCCGTTTGATTTTGACGTTTTAGTCGCTAGAATAGAAGCGAGACTTCGCTTTGGCGGCACTAACGTTATCAAAATAGACGACCTTATCATTGATCCGGACGAGGAGAAAATCACCTATCTAGGTCAAGATATCGAGCTAAAAGGCAAGCCGTTTGAGGTACTAACTCACCTTGCGCGCCACAGCGATCAGATCGTCAGCAAAGAGCAACTACTAGACGCGATCTGGGAGGAGCCTGAGCTCGTAACTCCAAACGTAATCGAAGTAGCAATCAATCAAATCCGCCAAAAAATGGATAAACCGTTAAACATCTCGACTATCGAGACGGTCAGAAGACGCGGGTATAGGTTTTGCTTTCCCAAAAAAGCCTAAGATTTAGGTTTATAGTGCAATTAGCATCGGCTTCTACGATGCTAATTCTCATCATCTCCGTTCTTTTATACCAGTATATCAAGGTCACGATATACGAGGGCATCTCGCAATCGCTCGCATACGAAGCTAAAATTTTATCCACGAGCGCAAATTTATCTAAAGTAGAAAAACCGTTTGAGTACTTCACGCTAAACGATAGTCCCACAAAGGCAAAGCTCGTCGAGGGCAAAACGGTATCGCCTTATTTCGTCACGGAAAGGGTCGGTCAAAAGACTCATTTGACGTTATTTTATCCGTATATGGATGACACCAGCATCGCACTAACTAAAGACACCACTCATCAAAGCAAACTCATAGATCAAATTTTAATTGATATCATCATGGTAAACGCCACGTCGATACTCCTGATTATTTTTTACGTGCTGTTTTTGTCGCGGATGCTGCTTGTGCCGATTAAAATTTTAAGCAGAAAAATGACGAATTTAAACGAGCGGTTTTTGCAGACGGTGAGCCTTGACGAGTTGCCGCCAGAGTTTAAACCGCTAGGTAAAAGCCTAAACCGCCTAATCGAGCGCATTCAGACCTTTGTGCTTTATCAAAAGGAGCTTTTCGTCGGCGTCGCGCACGAGCTAAAAACGCCGCTTGCTGTAATGAAAACCAAAAACGAAGTCACGCTAATAAAGCCTCGCGAGAGCGAAAAATATATCGAAGCGCTCAAAAACAATAACGAAGCCATCAATCAGATGAACAAAATGATAAGCTCGATCCTAGAGATCGGGCGGCAGGAGGGCGCGCAGTTTGAGGAGGCCGTGCGCATCGATATCATCGAGTTTTTAAATCAATCTGCGAATAATTTTAAAATTTTAGCTCGCGGCGAGGGCAAGGATATCGCGACTGATTTTGCGCCAAACAGGCTTGAAATGACGCTACAAACGACGCTTTTAACGCACGTTATTCAAAATTTCGTCCAAAACGCGATCAAATTTTCTCCTCGCGGCGCCGTGGTTACTCTACGCTCGCGCCTTAGCGAAAACGAATTTATCATCGAGGTCGTAGACGAGGGTTGCGGCATCGACGAGAGCAAGGACCTTTTTGCGCCGTTTAAGCGTTTCGGCGATAAGGGCGGAGCGGGACTTGGGCTATTTCTAGCTAAGGGCGCGGCTCAGGCTCTGGGCGGCTCGGTGTCTATCAAAAACCGCACCGACGGGCGCAGCGGCGCGATCTCGACCCTCACTTTAGCGATAAATAAAAATAATAAAGGCAAATAAATGGCAAAACGAACCGCCGTCATAGATCTAGGCTCAAATTCGATGCGAATGGCGATTTTTGAGAAGACTTCGCGTTACGCGTTTCACATCATCGGCGAATTTAAGATGAAGGTGCGTCTGGGCGAAGGCGCGTACGAGCACGGCGGCGAGATAGCCCAAAAGTCGATGCAAAAGGCCTGCGAAGCGCTAAGCGAGTTTAAAAATATCGCACAAAACTACAAATGCTCGAAAATTTTCGCCATGGGCACCTCGGCTCTGCGCGACGCTCCGAATGCTAGCGAGCTCATAGGCATGGCGCGCAAAGAGCTCGGGATAAATTTAAAAGTCGTTAGCGGCAAGGATGAGGCGACGTTTGGCGGCGTAGCGGCGTTAAATTTGCTCGAGTCGCTAGAGGAGTTCGTCACGCTTGATATCGGCGGGGGCTCTGCGGAACTAGCGCTTGTTAGCGGCGGCAAGATAGTGGATGCCGTGTCGTTAAATTTGGGCACGGTGCGGCTAAAGGAGCTATTTTTCGATAAAAAAAATTTAAACGCCGCAGCGCCTTTTATCAAAGAGGCGTTTAAAAGTCTGCCTAAAAATTTTAAAAGCAAAAACCTAGTCGCTATCGGCGGCAGCCTGCGCGCGATATCTTCGGCTATCATGTCGGCGCAAGACTATCCGCTAAAAACTGTGCACAACTTTGCCTACAAATTTCAAAACCATAAAAATTTCATCGAAAATTTAGCCCGGGCGAGCGTGTTAGAGCTTGGAAAATTCGGCATCAAAAAGGACCGATTCGACACGATCAGAGAGGGCGCGCTTATATTTTTAGGCGCGGTGGACGCTGTCGGCGCGCAAAACATCTATACTAGCGGCGCGGGCTTTAGAGAGGGCGTATTTTTGAGCGATATCTTGTGTCCGACGCGCAAATTTCCGCCAAATTTTAATCCGAGCGTGAGGAGCTTGCAGGATAGATTTTTGCTAGACGATAACAAAACTATCGTAAAATACGCAAAAGACCTCTTTGTCGCGCTAGAGCCGCTGCATGGGCTTGAGGGGCGCTACGAGAGCGAGCTAGCCGTGGCTGCGAGGCTACACAGCGTGGCGCAGTGCTTGGGATTTTACGGCGAGCATGCTAGCTCGGCGTTTTTTGTGTTAAATGCCCTAAACTACGGCTTTTCGCATGCGCAAAAATGCCTAGTCGCTGCGATCATCGCGCAAAACGGCAAAAAAAGCTCGAGCGAATTTGAACGATTTAAAAACCTGCTGCCTAGCGAAGAGGTCGTGCGCTGGTTGAGCTTTATCCTTGCGCTTGCTAAAAATCTCGATGCAAACTGCGCGCATAAGAAGCTGGAGTTTGAGTTTATTAATCATACTTTGCAAATTTACGGCGCTAAGGAGCTGTTTATGGCGAAGGAAAATATCAAAAAGATGACCAAGCCGGATACTTTTGCTATTTGTTTCGCGTGAAATTTGACGGAGGGATTTGATGAAATTTGCCTCAAATTTCATCAAATTTTATAAAATTAGTTTTTACTAGGCGCCAGACGATTAGTCTATACTCGCTTTATCCTTGTATGCGTCCAGCGTTTGGCGGTTTTCGATGTAGGCGTTTAGCTTTTTTTGATTTTCTTCAAAAAAGCTCTGGAAATCTTGCTCGCTCGTCATCTGTTCTTCGCCGAATTTATCCAAAAGTACGTTTGAGGCGCCCGTTAGCACGAGGTAGCGCCTGTCAAGGTGCTGAAAAAGCACGACTTTGTTTGTATCGTCAAGCGGTTTTTCGTAGATTATTTCCACGCCTTCGTCGCTTTTAACCTTTTCAAACCAGCCGTTTTCGCGTTTTGTTTTTCGCATTGTTTGCTTATTTTTTAGCTTTGTCTTGACGAACAAAAGCACGACTAAAAGTAGCGCCAAAACGCCCAAAACCGAGTAATATCTATAATCGATCATATCGCTCATGCCCTGCGTCATAAAATTTACGTCGCCGCTTTGCACGCCTAAATTTAGGCCTGCACCTTGAGCGGATGAGGTCAAAATTGATGCGTTTTGATCTCCCGATAAATTCGTCGTCTCGGTTATATTTTCTCTGGTTTCTTGCGGCGATAGCGCGGTCGCGGCAGCTGAGTTTGCCGCATTTTCAGGCGTCACGCGTATACGTAGGCCAAAGCCGTCGGTGGTTTTTGACGCGCTAACGGCTACCCGGGCGTCGCTTTTGATCACGAGGGCTAAATTTTGCCCGCTAGGCTCAAACAAAAGCTCTT
>CAUQOI010000005.1:0-41281 GCA_963519525.1 uncultured Campylobacter sp. | reverse complement strand
TTACGAGGCATTTTTTACGACGCAGCGAGGTATAAACAGACCAGACGGCGACCTATCGGCTATCAAGCGCATCGCTGCTAAAAAGGACGCTGCGTGGCTAAAACGCACGCTTTTTATCTATCAAAACGACATTTTGGGCGGGATATACTCAAAGATAAAAAAGTAAAATTTGCTCTAAATTTGAGTCAAATTTTGGTACTTTGACGAGCCTGGCTAAAATTTGACCCAAATTTGAAAGGCACGAAGTAGCGGGCGTAATTTCGCTCGTCGGCGGGGTGTGCGTTTGCTTCGTTGGCGGCATTTAAAGGATCCATTATGAAATTTCGCAAATATAAATTTAAAATACTAGCCGCGGTGATACTTCTAGTGGCGATACTCTGCGCAGCATTTATTCGTATAATTCCCGATTACTCCACTTCACGAGGTTTTACGATAGTTTCCCTCCCTGATTACAATAAATACAAGCAAGGATACTGCCCCAAAGAGGATAGAATTTTACCCAAAGAGGAGCTGTATAAAAGAGCGATAGGGCAGTTTTTAGATTATGAGCTAAAACTAGATCAAATGATTGACGATTATAGGACTTACAATTACGGTAGTTCTTGGCGCAGCGCATATGAAATTGCATATTATGAATTAGAAAATATAAATTTATCGAATTGGTTTGAAGTATTATAAAAAGGGAAAAACGACCGAGGAAATACTTATAAAAGAGCTAAAAGCCAAAAAAACCGATCCGAAAAAATATCTGAAAATATCTTCGGACGGCGCAGGCTTCGGATTTGATAGGCCGATAGTTCGTGTTGATGGCGATGACAAAACAGTTATAGCCTATTTATTATTAGATAAATTTGTTTTAATCTATGAAAATTACATACAACGCAATCATTCCGAATACCTATTTGATAGAATGAATTTTTCCGAAAAAATCAAAGAATATTATCAGGAAAGAAACGAGGCGTCGTTTGATATAAAACAGGGGTTTGAGCTGGATAACTGCGGAAATCTAAATTATCCATTAAAAGAATATTATCTAGGTAGTAGAGAGGCAAAAGGCGGCTGAAAAGCCTTGATTGTAAAATTTAAAAAGAAGCAAAATATGATGAGTGCAGAGCAAAGGTATAAATTTCACAGGGCAGCGAGATATTTGCTGGCGGTGCCGATGGTTTTCTTGCTTGATTGGTGGGCGGCGGCATTGATTGGCGATTTTGCCTTTTGAGGGCGCGCTAAGGATTGCCGTTTTTGTAGCAATATTTGTGATTTTGGCTTGCGCGCTGCTTTGGTATCTGCTCAAAAGGTATAAAGATTTCAAGCCAAGCAAGCTGTTTGTAAAAAATCCAAATCTTAGTTTACTACTTTTTGCGGTAGAAAATTTATCGCTCGGCGCTTTTTACGGCGGGTTTTTGTCATGCCTCTTGGCGGGGTATTTTTGGGGCGAGCATGCCGCCGACTGGAGCGTGGCGTTTGCATTTGCGTTTGCGCCTATTTGTCTGATCGTTTTCGTGATTTCGTATATGTTTAATGAAAAGAAGGCCTAGGCGTCAAATTTAAGCGCCCAAATTTATAAAATCAAGAAGGTCAAATTTGACGGCTAGCGTTCAAGTCGAATTTGACCTTAAAAAAGCCGATTTGACCAAAGCGGCCGAATTTTACAAAGCCTGTTTAGTTTTGGCTCAAATTTTCCCTGATTTTGCTCTTTATCGCCTCTAGCTCCTCGCCCTCAAATCTCATCAGCGTTCGCTCCACGCCGTGCTTTATCATCCCCTCTTTGTCGCACGGCACGAAGTCCCAGTCTTTTTGAAATACCGCGTGCTTGCCCATAGTTTGCTTGCCGTTGCGCTGAGTGTAGCCGTTTTCGTTTAGATCGTTGTCCCACGGCCCCCACTCAAACGCCCCGCTAGGCCCAAACAGCGCGATCACGGGCACGTCGTTGGCCGCGGCTAGGTGCATGATCGCCGTATCCACGCCGATGAACATCGCTGAGCGCTTTGAGAGCGCGGCGGTTTGTTTTAGGGTGAGTTTGCCGCCTAGATTTACGGGACTAGAGGAGCACAGCACCAGCACGTCGTCCAGCTTTTTTAGCTCGGCGTCGTTGTTATCGGCCGTTAGCACTACTCGCACGCCCAGCCCCTCGCAAAAGTCGATGATATGCGCCATGGTTTCATCATCCGCGCACTTAAACATCCAGCGGCTAGTTAGGTGCACGTGGATAAATTTAAGCGGTAAATTTAGATGGCTGATGCAGTCTGGATCAAAATACACGCTCACTCGTTTGCCGTTAGGCTCAAACCCGAGTGCGGCCAGTGTGTCTAGATTTCGATCCACGGTGTGGCGCAGGCCGCCTATTTTAGGGGCTTTGTGCGTTATTATTTTATTTACGGTCTTGTTTTTACCCTCAAAGCCCACGATGGTTTTGATTTTAGCGTATTTGGCGACGATGATGCCGCGGTCGCCCGTCGTGGTCTGCACGGCGATGTCGTATTTTTGCTTTTTGATAGCGCGGATAAACTTTAGCTCACGCCAAAGTCGCTTGAAAAAGCCGACCTCTTTTATATTTGCGCGGTCGTAGATGTGGATGTTTTGGATGTTCGGGTTGCCCTCGATCATCGCTTCGGTGCCCTTGTTTAGCGCGAAATCTATCTGCGCGTCAGGGTAGATGCGGCGCAGGTTTTCGACGAGCGGGGTCGTGAGTAGCACGTCGCCGATGTTTCTAAATTTCATAACTAGGATTTTGATTTTTTTATCTTTCATTTTACATACTTCCAAAATGTGTATTGCGCGTAAAGCCTTGCTATCACGTAGCCGCGCCAGCCTTCGCGCCAGCCGCCTTTTAGGAAAAATAGCTTAAAAAACGTCCATACGGGATTTAAAATAGCTTTAAATTTACTTGATTTTGCACCCTTTGCACCGAGGCTCGAGTAGCGATTTTGCTTGGCGATAAACTGCTCGATACTGTCGTAGGCATAGTGTTTGAAGTGGTTTTTTAGCTTGCCGATTTGATTTTTGGCGGCGGTTAAATTTGCGCCGCCGGCTTGGATTTGTTCGTCTGTTTTTGCCGCGCTTTTTAAAACGACCTTTTCGTGTATCTCGCGCCCGTCAAATTCCGCCCGCGTCTTGTCAAAAAGTCTAACCGTGCAGTCCGGGTAAAGCCCCATAGTGCGCACTTCTTTGCCGAAAAAGATATTTGCGCGGGCTACCTCGTATGCGCAAAACTCGGGGCGCTGCAAAACCTGCAAAATTTCCTCCCGCAAAGGCTCTAAAATCACCTCGTCGCTATCTAGCACAAAAATCCAGCGATTACGCGCTAGACCCACTCCCAGCTGCTTTTGTGCGCTAAATCCCAGCCACTTTTGCTTGTGAAATTTGACGTTTTTAAACCCAGAGCAAATTTGCTCCGTAGCATCCTGCGAGCCGCTATCGACCACGACGACTTCGTCTGCGAATTCGCAGCTCCTTAGCGCCTCGGCGAGGTATTTTTCGCTGTTAAGCGTGAGGATAACGACGCTTAGCATTTATAAATTTCCTCGTTAAAATGCTTAAAGCGTTTGTGAAACCAAAAGTACTCGTCCGGCTTCTCGCGTACGACGGCCTCAGTGGCGTCTGATTGAGCTTGCGTGGCCTTTAGCACGGCGCCTTCTTTGTCAAAGTCCCTAACGTCGATCGGCGGGAAAAAGCAAATTTCGCTGAGGTTGCGCGCTTTTTCACGGATAAAGGCCGGCACGATGAGCGCGTCCGTTTTTTGCGCGAAAATGCTAACCGCAGGCGTATGCAGGACTTTTCGCCCGAAAAATTCGACCTCTACGCCTTCCTCTTTGGCGGTGTTTTGATCGACTAGGATGCCCACTAATCGGCGCGCCTTGACCGCTTTTAAAATTTGCTTGGCGCCGCCCATTTTATCGATGAGCTCGATGTCAAAGCGGGTGCGATTTGCCGCCAAAATACGCTGCATGACCGCGCTATCAAGAGCGCGTCCGACGATGCTAACGCCGCCGAATTTCGCCGCCATCGCCAGCGAAAAGAGCTCCCACTGCCCGTAGTGCGCCGTTTGCACGATGATCGGGCGGCCCGAAGCGAGCGCGTTTTGCAGGATTTGCTCGTTTTTAAATTCGACTTTTTCTAGGATTTTTTCCTTGCTCGCGTTTTGGTTTTTTATAAAATTTACCGCAAATTTGGCGAAGTTTTGATACGTGTCTTTTATGATTTGCTCTTTTTGCGCGGCCGTTAGCTCGCCAGCGTAGGCGAAATTTAGATTTGCCCTGATAATTTTTGTGTGTTTGGCGTCAAATTTATAAAACAAAAACGCGATAAAATTTAAAAAAGGATTTAGCAAAAACGCGGGCGTAACGGTAAAAATAAATTTAAAAAATCTATAAAGCCAAAGGTAAAATAAATCACGCATCAAGTAGCCTTTTTGCCGCGTTTGCGATAGTCTGCGGCGCGATATCTCGCACGCAAAAGTCGCTTTTATCTATCTTTTTCGCGTCTATTTTTTTGCCCGCGTCTAGCGTTAAATTTACGGGGCTAGCAAAGGCGTTTCGCTCTGCGGGGCGGTTGCCAAAAAGCGTGATAGAGGGGCGATTTTGCGCCCAAGCTATATGCGTCACGCCGCTATCGTTGCCGATAACAAGGTCGCAGGACGAGATAAAGCTTACGAGCTCTTTTAGGCCCAAATTTAGCGGTTTTGCGTTTGAGTTTTTGATCAAATTTAGAGCTTTTTTCTCCTCGTTTTCGCCGTTAAAGCAGACGAAAATTTCATTTTGCGGCTCGTCTAGCAGAGTGATAACGTCTCCAAATTTATCGTAAATTTTACTGGGCTCGCTAGCAAAAGGCGCTATCAAAATTTTCTTTTTTGGGCTTTGCGATTTACTTTGCGGGGCACTAAAACAAGGCTGTTTGGCTAAAATTTCATCCTCGCTAAAACTAAAGCCCAAAGCAAAAGCCGTAAGTTTTAAATTTCGCAAGATGATATTTTCGCCGTAGTCGCAATTAAATTTATGCCTGTAAAACAGCGCCGCAAGCGGTTCTTTAGCGCTAAATTTATCAAATCCGTAACTGTTTTTGCCAAGAAGTTTCGCAACCGCGGCGGATTTAAGAAGCCCTTGCAGGTCGATGACGTAGTCAAATTTACCCTCTTGCTTAGCAGAGGCTATCAGCTCCAAACTTTTTTTGTATTCGCCGTTTTTTAGCGGCAGCGACACGACGCGCGAAATTTGCGGGCAAAGGAACAAAATCTCGCTAAATTTAGCGTCGGCAAACCATGTAATTTTAGCTTGCGGCAAGTGCTTTTTGATAAACTGCAGCACGGTCGCCGCATGGACGATATCGCCCAGGGCGGAGAGCTTGATAACGGCGATGTTTGGGGCTGGGTTTTTATTCATTTATCGCTTTTATAAAGATTTTTAGCTATCATTTTAGGCAAAAATAGCTAAAAAAGGTTTGAAATGGCTAAAAATTATATCTGCGTTTTTGACTGCGAGACGGTGCCCGATACCGCGCTTTTGCGTAAAATTTACGGCTTTGAGGGAAGCGATGCGGAGGTGGCGAGGCAGGCGTTTGCCGCGCAAAAGGCAGCGAGCGGAAGCGAGTTTTTACCCGTGATGTTTCACCGCGTCGTGGCGATCTCTGCGGTGATGGCGGACGAGTACGGTAAATTTTTGCGCGTAAGCACGATGAAGGGCGCAAACGAGCGCGAAATCCTAAATAAATTTATCGGTTTCGTAAACTCGCACAACCCGCGCCTGGTGAGCTTTAACGGACGGGGTTTTGACCTGCCGATGATTTTAACTCGCGCGATGAGGTACAACGTCTCGTTTCCGAGCTTTTACGAGGTCGAAAACAAGGAGCTCGGTAAAGGCAAATGGGACGGCAACTACCGCGACCGATATAGCGGTAAATTTCACTTCGATCTGCTTGACCACGTGAGCGAGTTTGGCTCCGTGCGCGGGCTAAAGCTCGATACTCTCTGCGCTAGCTTAAATTTGCCCGGCAAATACGACGTGCACGGCGATCAGGTGATGGAGCTGTTTTTTGACGGCAAGATCGACAAGATCAACGAATACTGCGAAAGCGACGTGCTAAATACATACTGGCTATTCCTAAAATACGAGCTTTTGCGCGGAAATTTGACGCTGGACGACTACGCCGACGATATCTCGGCGATGAGCGAGTGGCTAGCGGCAAACTGTGCGCAGATGGGCTATACGCCGGTGTTTTGCGAGGCGGTCGATCGCGAACTCGTACGCCTTGAGACGCAAAACTACGAGGACGAGCCCGAGCTCGGAGATGACGACGAGCAGGCCGGAGTGGAGGAGTACTATACCGAAGAAAATATGCCCGAGATAAATTTAGACGAGCAGTGAGAACGGGCGCAAAAATACGCTAAAATAGCGTCAAATCGCAAAGGAAAAAACATGAAAATTTTAGTAACCGGAACAGCGGGATTTATCGGATTTCACTTGGCAAACGCCCTGGTAAAAAGAGGCGACGAGGTCGTCGGATACGACGTGATAAACGACTACTACGACGTAAATTTAAAGCTCGCGCGCCTAAAAACGGCCGGCTTTGAGATAAGCGAGATCAAGCAAGGCAAGCTGATAATTTCAAAAACGCAGCCTAATTTAAAATTTATAAAAGCCGATCTAGCCGATACAGAGACGATGAAAAAGCTTTTTGAGAAAGAGAAATTTGACTGCGTCGTAAATTTGGCCGCGCAAGCGGGCGTGAGGTATTCGCTCATCAATCCGCAAGCCTACATCGACAGCAACGTCACGGGCTTTATGAATATCCTCGAGTGCTGCCGCCACAACCAAACTAAAAATCTAGTCTACGCAAGCTCTAGCTCGGTCTACGGACTAAACGAAAATATGCCGTTTTCTACGCACGAGGGCGTAAATCACCCGATTAGCCTCTACGCCGCGACTAAAAAAAGCAACGAAATGATGGCGCATACGTATTCGCATCTATTTGGCGTACCGACTACGGGGTTGCGATTTTTCACCGTTTACGGCCCGTGGGGACGCCCTGATATGGCGCTGTTTTTGTTCGTCGACGCCGCGCTAAAGGGCAAGAAAATCGACGTCTTTAACTACGGAAAGATGAAGCGCGACTTTACCTACGTGGACGACATCGTAAAGGGCATCATAAAATGCGTCGATAACCCAGCCAGGCCAAATCCCGCGTGGGACGCGAAGCATCCCGATCCCGCCACTTCAAGTGCGCCGTTTAAGGTCTATAACATCGGCAATAATAGCCCCGTAGAGCTCATGGACTACATCAAGGCCGTCGAGCTAAAAATCGGCCGCGAGATAGAGAAAAACTTCCTCCCGCTACAAGCCGGCGACGTGCCTGCAACCTTTGCGGACGTGAGCGATCTGGTGGCGGACTTTGAGTATAAGCCCGCAACTAGCGTAAATGACGGGGTAGCTAGGTTTATCGAGTGGTACTGCGAGTTTTACGGAGTTAAAATTTGAGATTTTTCGCGCTCTTGCTGGCTGCCTTTTTAAATTTTGCTTTGGCGGCGCAGGGCGAAAATCTAAACAATGTAGCAAGCGCAGATACTACTAAAAAAACTAAATTTGAGCTTTTAAAACTTAGCGAGTACAAAGGCCAAAACGTCGGCGGCTGGCTAGCTAGCGAGAAGCTCGACGGCGTGCGCGCCTACTGGGACGGGCAAAATTTGCGCTCGCGAAACGGTAAAATTTTAGCCGCGCCAGAGGGCTGGAGCGCACATTTTCCACCATTTGCGCTTGACGGCGAGCTTTACACCGCGCGGGGCGAATTTGAAAAAATCCAATCGATCGTAATGGATAAAACGCCCAGCGTCGCGGCGTGGAGCGAGGTTAAATTTTACGTTTTCGACGTACCTGAGGGCGTCGGCGGACTTTTAAAGCGGCTTAGCGAGCTTGAAAAATTTATCTTGCAAAATCCGCAAGCCGGGCAAAATTTAAAGATAATCAAGCAGGTAAAAGTAAAAGATAACGCCGAATTTGAGGCGTTTGCCGAGCATATCGTCGCAAAGGGCGGCGAGGGTGCGGTCGCGCGAGAACCAAATGCGCCCTACGAGCGAAAACGAAGCAAAAACGCGCTGAAATACAAAAAATTTAAAGACGCCGAGTGCGAGGTGACAGCGATAAACGCGGGCACGGGCAAATACGCCGGGCTCATGGGCTCGGTAACCTGCAAGGCGCTTAGCGCTGCGGGCTCAAACTCAGACGAGCAAATCGCTAGCGGAGTAAAATTTAAGATTGGCTCGGGCTTTAGCGACGAAGAGCGCGCAAACCCGCCTAAAATCGGCTCGATAATAACCTATAAATATCAAAATTTAACCGCAAAAGGAGTGCCGAGGTTTCCGGTATTTTTGCGGGTTAGAGAGGATTAAATTCGGCCGTTTCGGGCAAATTTGCCCGCTGATCGCTTTGAGATCGGTGCTGTAAATTTACGCTCGGCGCGCGATAGGGCGGCTAAATTTAACGCTTGCGTTTTTTGTATTTTACAAAACACTGCTCGTCAAGCCGATCTAATTCTTTTTCTACTATTTGAAACAGTTGCGTCAAAAACCGCTCGTTTTACGCAGCTGTCGCTCTCTTGGGCAAATTTAATAGACGCATTGCTGCAAAAGTTTTCTATAAGTTTAATCTACATATAATACCGAAGCTATCTAAAATCGCTCATCTTTTAAGGAGAAAAATATGAAATATGTTTTGCTTAGTTTAATGGTTGCAAGTTTTGCTTTCGGTGTCGAAATAGATTGCAATAAAAAGACTCTTTGCAGTCATTTTAATAGTTGTGCAGAGGCTAAATGGTATTTGAAAAAATGCGGAAGATATGAGAATGGGGGCACTCAAAAAACCGACGGCGATAACGACGGCATACCTTGCGAAAAGCAATTATGCAAAATATTATGATAAATTTGTGCATAAAGCAGAAATAGGAATCGCATATGAAAATTTTAATAATAGGCGGAGCGGGCTACATCGGCTCTCACGTGCTAAAGGCGCTTTTAAAACAAGGCGGGCACGAGATAACGGTCGTGGATAATCTCTGCAAAGGCACTACAAAGGCGCTTGACGCGCTTGAGAAAATCGGTAAATTTAAGTTCGTAAAGGCAAATTTAGAGGATGATTTAAGCGGGATTTTTGCGGAGGGCAAATTTGACGCGATTATCCATTTTGCCGCATTTATCGAGGTTTTTGAAAGCACGCAAGATCCGCTAAAATACTACCTAAACAACACCGCAAACGTAGCTAAAATTTTGACCTATTGCAAGCAGTACGGCGTAAATAAATTTATCTTTAGCTCCACGGCGGCGGTTTACGGCGAGCCCGAGATCGGAGAGGTCGATGAGCAAACCGCGGCAAATCCGATAAATCCGTACGGCCGAAGCAAACTAATGAGCGAGTGGATCATCAAAGACTACGCCGCTTCAAATGAAAATTTCAAATTTGCGATTTTGCGTTACTTTAACGTCGCGGGTGCTGATGAGGAGGGGCTCATCGGGCAAAACTATCCAAACGCCACGCATCTAATCAAAGTCGCGACACAGACGGCTCTGGGCAAGCGCGAGAGTATGGGGATTTTTGGTAGCGACTATCCGACTGCGGATGGCACCTGCGTGAGAGACTATATCCACGTTAGCGACCTAGCTGACGCGCATCTAAGCGCGCTGGAGTATTTAAGCGAGCACAAAAAAAGCGAAATCTTTAACGTCGGCTACGGCCGCGGCTTTAGCGTAAAAGAGGTTATAGAAACGGCTAAAAAAGTAAGCGGAGTTGATTTTAAGGTTATTAACTCGCCTCGCAGGCAGGGCGATCCAGCGCGCCTCATCGCAAAGCCCGAAAAGATAAGAAATCTAACTAACTGGCAGCCTAAGAGAGAGGATCTGGCGCTAATCATAAAAACCGCGCTTGAGTGGGAGAAAAGGTCGTGAGGATCGCAGTCGTAGGTACGGGCTACGTGGGGCTCGTTAGCGGCGCGTGCCTAGCTAAAATGGGCAACGACGTCATATGCGTGGACGTGGACGAAGCCAAGATAAACGCCCTAAATAACGGCGTCATACCGATTTATGAACCGGGGCTTGGCGAGATCGTGGCGGAGTGCAGGGCAAACGGCGCGCTTAAATTTAGCGTCGATATAAAAGAGGCCTTGGCGCACGCTAGCGTGCTATTTATCGCGGTCGGCACGCCTATGGGCGCGGACGGGCAGGCCGATCTGCGATACGTGCTAGAGGTCGCAAAAAGCATCGGGCAAAATTTAACCTCGCCGCTAATCGTCGTGGATAAATCAACCGTCCCCGTGGGCACGGCGGAGAAGGTTAGCGAGGTGATCGCTAGCGAGCTAAAAAAGAGAAACCTGGACGTCAAATTTGAGGTCGTCTCAAACCCTGAGTTTTTAAAAGAGGGTGCGGCGGTCGAGGACTTTTTAAAACCGGATCGCGTCGTAGTGGGCGCTAGCAGCGAGTGGGGGCAAAGCGTCATGCGCGAGCTTTACGCGCCGTTTATGAAAAATCACGATAGATTTATCGCTATGGACGTAAAATCGGCCGAGATGACCAAATACGCCGCAAACGCGATGCTAGCGACTAAAATCAGCTTCATAAACGAGATCGCGGGCATCTGCGAGCGCGTGGGAGCGGACGTAAATTTGGTGCGAAAAGGCATCGGTAGCGACTCTCGCATCGGATATAGCTTTATATATCCGGGCTGCGGATACGGAGGCAGCTGTTTTCCAAAAGACGTCGAGGCGCTCATATATACCGCTAGGCAAAACGGCTTTGAACCGAAGGTTTTAAGCGCGGTGGAGGCTAGAAACGCGGCGCAAAAAACGGTGCTTTTTGAAAAAATTTCAGCATTTTTCGGCGGAAATTTGAGCGGCAAAACGGTGGCGATTTGGGGGCTAGCGTTTAAACCAAACACCGACGATATGCGCGAAGCTAGCTCGCTCGTGCTCATAAAATCGCTAGAAAATGCGGGCGCAAACGTCGTCGCTTACGATCCAAAGGCCGCAAACGAAGCAAAAAAATATCTACCAAACTCAAATTTAAAATTCGCCCCAAACAAATACGACGCGCTAAACGGCGCCGACGCGCTCGCGCTGGTTACCGAGTGGAGCGAGTTTAGGTCGCCTGATTTTATGGAGATGAAGCAGCGGCTAAAAAACGCCGTGATCTTTGACGGGCGCAATCAATACGACGCAAAAAATCTGGCAAATTTAGGCTTTAAGTATTTCCAAATAGGAGTGAAATCATGAGGAAAATTTTACTTTTTATCGCAGCTTGCGCGCTGCCGTTTGCGCTTTTGGCTGGCGAAAACGCGGCTAAAACCGAGGAAAATATTTTCGAGCTACCTATCTCAAAGATGCCGCCTGATTATTTTAAATACGAAGTCGCGTTTTTTAAAGAGATAGAAATCGACTGCAACTTCGCCTTTTTGCTCGGCGGAAAGCTCGAGGAAAAAGAGGACGCGCGCGGGATTTATTACGAATTTAGCGGCGGCGACGAGCTAGCGCAAACGATGGTGCTCTGCAAGGACGGAAGAAAGAAAAAGAGACGGGTTTATTATGAGCTCACTCAAATTTTACCGGGCGTTAGTCCTATTAAAATCATAACTCCGCAAGGCGTAGGCGCGGAAATAAGAGTGTATGAACGCGTAAAAACGATAGAATCAAAAAAACTAAAAAGGAAAAATAAATGAAAATAGCCGTTATCGGACTAGGATACGTCGGGTTGCCTTTGGCGGCGGCGTTTAGCGAGAAATACGAAGTTACGGGCTTTGACGTAAACGTTGCCCGTATCGAGGAGCTTAAAAGCGGATATGATCGCACGTTGGAGCTTAGCGGCGAACAGATGAAAAAAGCGATAGAGAATGGTATGAAATTTAGCCTAAATTTGGACGATATAAAGGATTGTAACTTCTTTATTGTTACCGTTCCGACGCCAATAGATAAAAACAAGCGCCCGGACCTAACGCCGGTCATAAAAGCCACGCAAAGCGTCGCTAAAGTGCTAAAAAAAGGCGATATCGTCGTGTATGAAAGCACGGTGTATCCGGGCGTCACGGAGGAGATTTGCGTGCCGCTGCTGGAGCAAAGCGGGCTTAAATTTAACGAGGACTTTTTCTGCGGATATTCGCCAGAGCGCATAAATCCGGGCGACAAAGAGCACACCGTAACTAAAATCAAAAAAATCACTAGCGGCTCGACGCCCGAGGTAGCCGACAAGGTCGATGAGGTCTACCGCTCTATCATAACGGCCGGCACTCACAAAGCGCCTACTATCAAGGTCGCCGAGGCCGCCAAAGTCATCGAGAACACGCAGCGCGATATAAACATCGCTTTTATGAACGAGCTTGCGATGATATTTAACAAGATGAACATCGACACGAACGCTGTTTTGCAAGCTGCGGGTACGAAGTGGAATTTCTTAAATTTCCGTCCTGGGCTAGTGGGCGGCCACTGCATCGGCGTGGATCCTTATTACCTCACGCACAAGGCGCAGGAGCTTGGCTTTCATCCCGAGATGATCCTAGCCGGACGCCGCATCAACGACAATATGGGCAAATACGCCGCCGATCAGGTCGTAAAACTGATGATAAAAAGGGGTGTTTTGATAAATTCGGCTCGCGTTTTGGTGCTTGGCCTTACGTTTAAGGAAAACTGCCCCGATATCCGCAACTCGCGCGTGATAGACGTGATCGAGGAGCTGAGGGATTTTGGGTGCTGCGTGGACGTCTACGATCCGTGGGCGGACGAAGCCGAGGTAAAGCGCGAATACGGTATCGCGCCTCTAAAAAGCTTTGACGAGGCGGACTACGACTGCGTCGTGATCGCCGTCGCTCACGATAAATTTAAAGGGTTAAAATTTAGCAAAGCTCTCGTTTACGACATCAAAAACGTTTACGAAAACGCCGACGCAAGGCTGTAATGCTCGTAAATTTGATCAGCTCCATCGTCGTTTTTATCGTCTCGATGGGGATAAATTTTTTCCTCACGCCCTACATCCTAAAGAGCCTAGGCAACGAAGCCTACGGCTTTGTCGGGCTGTCTAACGCTATCGTTGCCTACGCTTTAGTCGTGACTGCTGCGATAAACTCCGTTAGCGGCCGCTTCGTCGCGTACGAGTGGCATAGAGACGATACCCGCGCGGCTAACGCCTACTACTCGTCGGTTCTGGTCGTAAATATCTTTTTTTGCGTTCTTATTTTGTTTGGTGCGGGCATTTTTATCTTAAATTTACAAAGCGTGCTAAACGTGAGTGACGCGCTGCTAGGCGACGTGCGGCTTACTTTCGCGTTTTATTTTATAAATTTTTGCGTCGGACTTTTTAACGGCGTCATCAGCGTCTCGATGTTTATCAAAAACAAGCTCTACATCATCTCCGTTCGCAATGCCGCGTCTAGCGCTATTTTGGCCGCTCTAATCGTGGCGCTTTTTTATTTTTTTAGACCGATGATCGCTTATATCGCGATCTCCGCTCTAGTCGCGTCGCTCTTTGTTTTTTTTACGAGCGTTTGGGTTTCGCGCCGTATCACTCCGGAGCTTAAATTTAACCCGCGAGAATTTGACTTTGCGCGGATAAAAGAGCTACTAAAATCAGGCATCTATAATAGCTTTAACGCCCTAAACCGCGTGCTTATGAGCGGCATGGACCTGTTTATCTGCAACATATTTTTAAGCGCGAACGCGACGGGAATTTTGGCCGTTTCAAAGGCGGCCCCGATTATTTTAGAGAGCTTTGTGGCACAGCTTAGCGCGATATTTGCGCCCAAATTCGTCGAGCACTACTCTAAATCAAATTTGACCGCGCTTGTTGCGGAGGCTAAATTTGCGATGCGAGTTACGGCATTTGTCATGAGCGTGCCGGCGGCCATTTTCGTGGCTTTCGGGCGCGAATTTTACACGCTTTGGTTGCATTTTAAAAACGCGGACGAGATTAATCTAATCTATAATCTCTCGATGATAACTTTGGTGCCAATTATATTTATCAGCTACGTTTTTTCGCTTTTTAATCTCGACGGCGCGACGAATAAACTAAAACGCCCCGCGATAGCAAACACGATTTTGGGTGCGGGCACGATTTTGGCGCAGATTGCCGTGCTTAAATTTACGCCTTGCGGCATTTACGGTATGACGGCCGTCGGCGCCGCGCTTTATTCGGTGCGCATTTTGGGATTTGACCTCATAAACGCCGCGTTAAATTTGAGCCTACCGCTTACTACTTTTTACGGCGTTTATTTTAAAAATTTAGCCGTTTTTGCAGCCGTTTGCGGACTGTTTTTTTGGCTGCGAAATTTCGTGCAAATTTCAAGCTGGGGCGAATTTGCCGCGTATTCGGCGGTTTTACTTGCAGTGGGATACGCCGCGAGCTTGTTTTTGATATTTGACAAAAGAGAACAACTAATCGTGATAAATAAAATCAAATCGAAGTTTAAAAGATGAAAAATTTAGTATTCGTTATCTCGCTAAAAAGCGATGAGGCACGCCGAGAAAAGCTAAAAGAGCGGTTTAAAAACTACGGCGAATTTAAGCTCGTCGAGGCGACCGACGGCAGAGCTATGAGCGCAAAGGAGTACTACGGCTACGCGCTGGCTAGTCTCGAGGCCTACGGTAGGCTGCTAAGCCCGTCCGAGGTCGGCTGCTCGCTATCTCACATGCACGCTTACGAGGAGTTTTTAAAAAGCGACGCCCGGTTTGCGCTCATCTTAGAAGACGACGTTATCGGAGACGAAAATGGCGTGAAAAAGGCGTTTGAAACGGCTGCAAAGATGGACGAGGGTTCGGCTCTCATCTGCGGCGCGCAGGACGGGCTGGAGGGGCGGTTTAGCGCATTTGGTAAAAAGCTAGAAGATGATTTTTGGCTAGTCTCAAAGCGCTCTTACGGCACGATTTACCGAGCGGCTGCTTACGTGCTTGATAGGCGCGCGGCGGAAACGGTTTTGCAAACGCACAAAAAGGCGCTTTGCGTGGCTGATTTTTGGCGGATTTTGCTTTTGCAAAACGGCTTAAAGATGTATTTTAGCGATATTTTCGCGCATCCAACCGATCTAACAGACTCAAATATCCAAGCCGAGCGAGTGCAAAGAGCGCAGGTAAAAGTCTCGCCGCTAGCTCGTCTAAATAGCTTAAAATATGTCGCAGCAACGCGCTTTGAAGCGGCAATTTTGGGCTATGAGCGGATATTTAAAAGATAAGAAACTAAGCGATTATAAAGCTCAAAATTTATAAAATCAATAATTTTGAAGATTTATTAAATTTTCGCGCATCGATTAAAATTTGGAGAGAGAATGAAGGTTTTATTTATAATTTCGACCCTGCAAGCAGGCGGCGCCGAGCGCGTGATGAGCTTGTTAGCGAGCTATTTTGCGAAATTTCACGACGTAACGCTTTTAAAATTTGACACCAAACCGCCGTTTTACGAGCTAGACGAGAGGATAAAGCTGATCGATCTGCCTTTCCCGATGGTGAAAAAAGGCTTTTTCGCAAATTTAATAAGGCGCGTGAAAAAGTTTTTTTATCAGCGAAATTTGATCAAAAACGGCGGATTTGACGTCGTTATCTCCTCGATGGACAGCACGAATATCAACGTGATTTTGTCGAATTTATTTATCGGTAAGCCGCTTTTTATCAGCGAGCATTCGAGCGCCGATTTTTTTAAGGGGCGCGGCTGGCTATTTTTACGCCGAGTGCTCTACCCGCTAGCTAGCGGACTCACGGTACTTACGAAAGAAGACTACGAGTACTATAGCTTCGTAAAAAATAAAACCGTGATGTATAATCCGATGTTTGAAGCCAAAAAACAGGGCTTGCCAAAGGAAAATATCATACTTTTCGTCGGTCGCCTCATCTCGCTTAAGGGCTGCGACGTGTTTTTAAAGGCTATGAGCCTAGTCGATAAAGAGCTATTAAAAAACTGGAAAATCGTGATAGCGGGTGCGGGCGAAGAGAGGCAAAGGCTAGAGCTTATAGCGCACGAGCAACTGCATCTAAATGCCGAATTTATCGGGCAAACGAGCGATGTAGCTTCGCTTTACGAAAGGTCTAAAATTTTAGTCTCAAGCTCCAAAACCGAGGGCTTGCCGAATGTTTTAATCGAGAGCGTATTTTTTAACTGCGCCAGGGTGGCGACTGCTACAAGCGGCGCAAAAGAGCTCATCGAGGACGGCAAGGACGGATTTTTGGTGCCGATAGACGACGTAAAAGCGCTCGGAAGCAAAATAGAACTTTTAATGCGCGACGAGGAGCTTAGGCAAGAGCTGGTAAAAAACGCCAACGAGCGCAAAAACGCCTTTAAAACCGATCAAATTTATCAAAAGTGGATGGATTTTATCACGCAAAATATAAAGAACTAAAATGCTAAAAGTAAGCATAATAATCCCAACCTACAACCGCAAAGAGCTTTTTGAAGCCGCCCTAAAAAGTGCGCTAGCTCAAGACTACGAAAATAAAGAGATCATAATCAGCGACGACAACTCAAACGACGGCACGCGCGAGCTCGCGCAAAGTTACGTCGCTAAATTTGACAACGTAAAATACGTCTTAAACCAAACTTACGACCGCGGCCCAAACGGTAATAAAAACAACGGCTTCGATCACGCTAGCGGCGATGCTTTTGTGATACTAGACGATGATGACTTGCTGATAGAGGGCGCTATAAGCAAGATGGCGGCCGTGCTGGAGCAGGGGTATGCTAGCGTCTGGGCGAACTGTTATTTTGAGATCGACGGCGAGCCGACGACGAAATTTTCGGGATTTGGACTAAATAAAAGCGGAGAAATCTCACCGCAAGACTACTACGACGGCAAAATAACGGGCGAGTTTTTGATAATGTTTCGCTGCGACGCCATCGGTCAGAGGCGCTTTGAAAAGGGGCTTTACGGTAGCGAAAATACGCTTTGGATCTATCTTTTTGACCTTCCGGCTTACTATTTGCACGACGCCGTGCGCATTTACCGCTTTCACCGCAGCGACAGCGTCACGATAAACTCGTTTAAACGCCCGCTTTGCATAATGAAAGGCTACGCGATGACTGCGGAGCTCATTTTGCAAAAGATCGCCGAGAAAAACGCGCAAGCAAGCAACACAAATTCGGCCGAGCCAAAATTTCGCGTAAACGACGCTCACATCGCGATCCTCTATAAAATGGCGGCATATTATGCAAAATTTGGCGGCGAATACAAAAAAATGTACGAGTATCTTTTTAAAAGCCTCAAATTTAAATTTACAAAAGAAGCGCTTGCGATGCTGATCTTAAGCCCGTTTCCAAAGTCGATGATTTTGTTTTTAACTAAAATTCGCGTTTGGATATACAAAAAAACGCACGGCGAATGAAAAAATTAGCCGTTTTTCTCTACTCGATGGGGCCGGGCGGCGCGGAGCGCGTAGTTTCAAATTTACTTCCCGCTCTGTGCGAAAAATACGAAGTTCATCTCGTTTTGATGAGCGAGGTTGTAGCCTACGAGATACCAAGCGCGGTAAAATTTCACTTCCTCGAGCGCTCAGATCCCTATGAAAGCGGCGTAAAAAAGCTATTTCGTTTGGGACTTTTGTTTCCGTTTCTAGCCTTAAATTATAAAAAACTTTGCGACGATTTGGCTATCGACCTGCATTTTGTCTTAATGAACCGGCCTTGTTATATCGCGCTTTTAGCAAGGATCGCCGGAGTAAAAGGACGCATGGTGATAAGCGAGCGCAGCTGTCCGTCGGTCATCTATAAAAGCGGACTTAGCGGGTTTGCCAATAGAATTTTCGTTAAGGCGCTGTATCCTAGAGCCGATCTTATCCTTGCTAACGCGCAGGGAAACGCCGATGATCTCGTGCGAAATTTCGGTTGCGACGCCGCAAAAACTAAGGTGCTATATAACGCGGTAGATTTGGCGGCGATAAAAACTCTTGCCGATGAGCCGTTAGAGGGCAAATTTAAGCCTTTTTTTCTAAATATCGGACGGCTTGATAGCGGCAAAAATCAAGCAATGTTAATAAGAATAATCGCAAATTTAAACGACGAGCGCGCGTCGCTTGGAATTTTAGGCAAAGGGCCTTTGCAAGGTGAGCTTCAAAATTTGATCGACGAGCTTGGCGTGAGCGAGCGCGTAAAGCTGCTAGGCACGGATAAAAATCCGTTTAAATTTATCAAAAACGCGCAGTGTTTCCTTTGCGCTTCGAGGTTTGAGGGCTTTTCAAACGTGCTTTTGGAGGCGCTTGCCTGCGAGAGATTTATCATCTCCACCGATCACAAAAGCGGCGCTAGAGAGCTTCTGAGTGATGACAAATACGGCATCCTCGTGCCAGTTGATGACGAAAAAGCGATGGAGAAGGCGATGAGACGCGCACTTGAGGATGAAAATTTGAGGCAAGATTATGAAAAAAGAGCGTACGGCCGCGTAGTAAAATTTGATAAAAACGCCGTTGCGGCGCAGCTCATTGGATACTTAGAGGATGAAAATGGCGAGTAAAATTTCGGGACTCTTGGATAAATTTAAATTTTCAAAACAGACTTGCTTTTTGATGCTTGCGGCGTTTGTTTTTAGCGTGGTTTGCAGGCTGTATTGGGTGTACTGGGCGGGCGAATACCAGCACTTTTTCTGGAACGATCAGCTCATGATCAGCACAAACGATGGCTACGCCTTCGCCGAGGGCGCGCGCGATATGATAGCGGGCTTTCATCAGCCAAACGACCTTAGCTACTACGGCCGCTCGATGCCGACGCTTACGTATTTTTTGTATCAAATTTTGCCTTTTAGCTTTGAGAGCATTTTGCTTTATATGAGCGTGTTTTTTAGCTCGCTTATCGTTATTCCCGTGATTTTGATAGCCAAAGAGTACGAGATGCCCGGCATGGGCTTTGCGGCGGCGCTGCTAGCTAGCATCGCAAACAGCTACTACAACCGCACGATGGCGGGCTACTACGACACCGATATGCTCACGATCGTGCTGCCAGCGTTTAGCGTCTGGGCGATGATACGCCTCGTGCAGAAAAAAAACGTAAACGACCTCATTTTTATCCCGATTTTTATCCTGATAAACGACTGGTGGTATCCCAGCTCGTACTCGCTAAATTTTGCGATGCTGGGCGCATTTTTGCTCTATACTTTGGTTTTCGATAGGAAAAACGCGCTAAATTACGAAGCGGCTATTTTGATGATAGTCGCACTTACGTATATCGATTTTTACGCTAAAAGCGCGCTTGCGGTCGCTCTTTATCTAGCGATGAGATTTCGTCCGCAGATATGGGATAAGCGCACTATCGCGGCTTGTCTTGCTTTAGCCGTCGCGCTTTTGGGTTATAGCGGCGGACTAAATCAAATTTTATTTCAGCTTAAATTTTACGTATTTCGCGGGGTTTCGGAGAGCAGCGAGCCTGTTTTTCATTTTTACAACGTAAATAAAACGATAATGGAAATGGATAATTTTTCGTTTGAATTTAATTCTATAAATGCCTTTGCTAAGCGTATCAGCGGGCATATCGCGACATTTGCCCTGTCGCTTGTAGGCATCGCCGCGCTGTGTCTTAAATTTCGCTCCTTTTTGCTCGCCCTTCCGATGTTGCTACTTGGATTTTTGGCGCTAAAAGGCGGGCTTAGATTTACTATCTACTCCGTGCCGGCGATGGCGATAGGGTTTGGGTATTTTGCCGTCCTTTGCGTGGATTTTTTCAAAAAAGATAAAATTTTAGACAAATTTTGCACTGTTTGCGTTGCGGCGTTTTTCGCGTTTTTCTTTTTGTATTTTGATAAATACTACAGCCTCTTGCACGGCAAATCTCCGGTTTTCGCTCCAAATTTTGACGGCGAGGCGAGTCTTGGCGTATATCTAGCTACGCTTGCAGCAGCAGCGCTCATTTGCGGGGCGGCTTATTTTATGGTTTCGGGGTTAAGCTCGCTCAAAAAACACGCGCTTTTAGAAAAAATTTGCGTCTTTTGTATAGCTGCGCTATCTTTGATGCCGTGTCTTGAGCACATCTACGGCTATAAGGTCGGCACGGTCTTTGCCAAAAGCGAGGTGGAGAGTCTAGACAAACTGCACAAGATCGCGGGGCGCGAGGACTACGTGCTGGCGTGGTGGGACTACGGCTATCCGATCCGCTACTACGCAGACGTCAAGACCCTCATCGACGGCGGCAAGCACCTAGGCAGGGATAACTTCGCCGTGAGCTTCGCGCTAGCTAGCAACCAGCGCATGTCGGCAAATATGGCGCGCCTGGAAGTCGAGTACACCGAGCGAAATTTTAGCGAGAGATTTGGGTTAAATTTGAACCAAATGATGAAAGACTACAACGCCACGAGCGTAAATTCGTTTTTATATTCGCTAAATAGCAAGGATTTCCGCCCGCCGCAAAAAACGCGCGAGATTTACTACTATCTGCCAGACTCCATGCTTGATATCTTTAACGCCGTTTTGCGTTTTTCAAACCTCGATCTAAACAGCGGCGAGGAGTACGGAGCGATATTTTATCCGGGCAAACCTTACTCGGTGGACGGCGATACGATAAGTATCGGCGGAGGTTTTGGCGTATCGGGCGACGCGTCTAAAGTCTATATCGGCGAGCGCGAAATGCCGGTAAATACGTACTTTGAAACAAGTTACGATGAGAAAGATAAACTAGTCGTCAAAAAGCACGAGATGAATGCGGACGGTAAAATTTATCTCATTTTTATGAAGGATTACAGGCGGTTTTTAGTGCTTGACGAAGCGGTGCTAAACTCAGCCTACATACAGCTTTTCGTGCTCGAAAACTACAACAAAGAGCTGTTTGAGCCGGTTGTTTTAAACGGCGCGGTTAAAATTTATAGGTTGCTAAGATGAGGGCGCAAAATTTAAAGGAAAATTTTAAAAATGGCTAAATTTGGATTTTTGAGTCATGCCGATATGAGCATTTATTTCTTTCGCGCGCCGATCATGCGCGAGCTAAAGCGGCTCGGTCACGAGGTTTTTGCCATCGCGCCAAAGGGCGAGTATACGGATAGGCTAAAAAGCGAGTTTAACTGCGTGACGTACGAGCTTGACCGCGCGAGCCTAAATCCTCTAACCGTGCTTGAAAACTCAAAAAAGCTCGCCGAGATTTTACGCGGGTTAAATTTGGATCTGCTACAAACCTCAGCGCACAAATCAAACGTGTTTGGCACCTTTGCGGCTAAAAAAGCGGGCATAAAGCGCGTGGTAAATTTGGTCGAGGGGCTGGGTAGCTTTTATATCGATAACGACTTAAAAACCCGTCTAGTACGCGCTGCGATCGAGACGCTTTACAAAAAAGCGCTAAATATGAGCGACGGCTGCGTGTTCGTAAACGAGGCTGATCCGGCGTATTTTTTGAGCCGTGGTTTGATAGCCGAGGAGAAAATTTTTAAGATAAAAAGCGTTGGCGTGGATACGCTCAAATTTGATGAAAATAGCGTGCCGGCCGCAAATTTGGGCGAAGATCTGCGCGGCAAAAAAATCGTACTGATGATAGCGCGCGCGATGTGGCACAAGGGCGTGCGCGAGTTTTACGAAGTGGCCGAGCTTTTACGCGGGCGCGAGGACTGCGCGTTCGTATTTGCGGGCGAAGGGTTTGAGGGAAATAAAAGTACGGCGGACGCGAAGTTTTTAACGGGCGGCGCGGTGCGGTATCTGGGCGCTAGAGACGACGTGCCCGAGCTTTTAAAGGCTAGCTATCTACTCGCGCTGCCAAGCTACAAAGAGGGCTTCCCGCGCACGGTTTTAGAGGCGATGAGTATGAGCCGCGCAGTCGTGGCTAGCGACGTGGCCGGCTGCAACGAGGCCGTGACGAACGGCTTTAACGGCCTGCTTTGCGAGGTAAAAAACTCCGCCGATCTAGCCGCAAAGATAGAAATTTTACTAAACGACGAAAATTTGGCCGCGCAAATGGGGCGAAACGGGCGGGAGCTCGCCGTGCGCGAGTTTGACGAGCGAGCGGTCGCTAGGAAATATATAGAAATTTACAGGAAATTTATCGATGTATAGAGCGTTTTTTAAGAGATTACTGGATATTTGCGGCGCGATTTTTTTGATCGTGCTTACGCTGCCGATCATGGCGGTTGTTGCAGTTTTGATATATTTTAAGGTTAGCCGTGACGTCATTTTTACGCAGGCGCGCCCGGGTTTACACGCTAAAATTTTTAAAATTTACAAATTTAAAACGATGAGCGACGAGCGAGGCGCGGACGGCGAGCTGCTGCCCGACGAGATGCGCCTAAGCAGCGTCGGCAAGACTATCCGAAGTCTCAGCCTTGATGAGCTTCCTCAGCTTTTTAACGTGCTAAAAGGCGATATGAGCTTCATCGGACCGCGTCCGCTTTTGGTCGAGTATCTGCCTCTTTACGACGCCGAGCAAGCGACCCGCCACGACGTGAGACCCGGCATCACGGGACTAGCGCAGGTAAACGGCCGCAACGCGATTAGCTGGGCGGAGAAGTTTAAATTTGACGCTAGGTACGTCCGCGAGCTTAGCTTTGCGCTGGACGTTAAAATCGCTATTTTAACGGTGCAAAAGGTGCTAAAACGAAGCGGTGTGAGCAAAGAAGGCATGGCCACGACGGAGAAATTTAATGGCCGCAACTAAAATTTACGTTTACGGCTTTAGCGGACACGGAGCCGTCGTCGCGGACGTAGCAAGAGCGTGCGGATACGGTGAGGTCGTGTTTTTGGACGACGCTAAATTTGACGGCAAAAACGTGCTCAAATTTGACCCGAGCTTAGAAAAAGTTGATGTGATCGTTGCTATCGGAGACAATAAAATCAGGCGCATCCTGCAAGAAAGAGTAAAAAACGCGGGCTTTGGCGTAGTAAATTTGATCCATCCAAGTGCGGTAGTAAGCGCTAGCGCGCAAATAGGCGAGGGCTCGGTTGTAATGCCTTATGCCGTCATAAACGCGCGCGCGGTGGTAGGCGAGGGCGCGATAATAAACACGGGCACGATCATCGAGCATGACTGCGAGATCGGAGCCTTCGCGCACGTGAGCCCAAACGCGGCGTTAGCAGGCGGCGTAATCGTGGGCGCAAATACGCACGTGGGTATTGGTGCTTGCGTCATCCAATGCATAAAAATCGGCGCAAACTGCATCATCGGAGCGGGTAGCGTCGTGGTACGAGATATCGCAGACGGTAGCGTCGCCTACGGCAATCCCGCTAAAGTTAGGCGAAATTTGAGCTAAATTTGAGAGCCAAAATAGCTCTCGTCAAATTTGCGCTCGCAACGACAAAAATCGCCGCAAACTAGAAAATAGATAAAAGTTGACCCTGTCTCTAGCCGCATCAAATTTGACGTTTTAAAATACATTTTTGACGCAAAATTTAACAAAATCCCCATTTTCTACGCTCAAAAGCGACTTTAAACGAGTTTTTATAAAAATATTTAGATTTTAAGTGCTACAATGCGTAAATTTCTTTAAGGAATAATAATGCAAAGAATTTTCCTAAGTCCGCCGCACATGAGCGGCAAAGAGCAAGAGTACATAAACGAGGTTTTTAAGAGCAACTACATCGCGCCGCTTGGCGAATACGTGAATAAATTTGAAGCGAGCGTCTCAAGCTATGCGGGTGCGCCCGATGCTTTGGCGCTAAATTCGGGCACGTCGGCGATCCACTTGGCGCTAAGGGTGCTAGGTATCGGCGCGGGAGACGCGGTGCTAGCCTCTACGTTTACCTTTATGGCATCCGTTAGCCCGATACTCTATCAAGGCGCTACGCCAGTTTTTGTCGATAGCGACGAAAGCTGGAATCTAAGCCCCGAGCTACTAAAAAAGGCGATCGCAAATTCGCCTAAAAAGCCAAAAGCGCTCGTCGTCACGCACCTTTACGGTCAGGCGGCAAAGATGAAAGAGATCTGCGAGATCTGCGAGCAGGAAAATATCGCCGTCGTCGAGGACGCGGCCGAGGCGCTGGGCGGCTTTTTGAACGGCAAAGCGCTGGGCACGTTCGGGCGGCTAGGCGCATATAGCTTTAACGGTAACAAAATCATCACCACAAGCGGCGGCGGCATGCTAGTGGGCGAAAAAGAGCTCGTTGAAAAGGCGAGATTTTACAGCACGCAAGCGCGCGAGCCATTTTTACACTACGAGCACAAGGACTACGGCTACAACTACCGCTTGAGCAACGTCTTAGGCGCGATCGGAACGGCGCAGATGGAGGTGCTCGAGCAGCGCGTGATAAAAAAACGCGAAATTTTTGAAAAGTACAAAAAAGAGCTTCCAGAGCTTGAGTTTATGCCCGAGATCCCAAATTCCCGCGGCAACCGCTGGCTAACGACCGCGCTGTTTAAAGAAAAAGGCGCGCATCTACGCGTGATAGGGGCGCTTGCGAAGGAAAATATAGAAAGCCGTCCGCTTTGGAAGCCGATGCACATGCAGCCGGTGTTTGAGGGAGCGCTAGCGTTTGCGGACGGCACTAGCGAGGAGATGTTTGCGCGCGGTATCTGCCTGCCTAGCGGCACGGCGATGCAGGACGAGGAGTTCGCGCGAGTAGTAAAAATCGTAAAGGAAAATTTATAAATGTTTAAGGCGACGAAGCTAAAGCGGCTTGCGTTTTTTCTAACCTTTGACATCGTGATATTTGTCGCGTCGTTTTATCTGGCGTATCTGCTTAGATTTAGCGGCGTGCTGCCTGATTATTTTAGAGGCGGACTAGTCGCGGGCTGCACTACGATGGTGGTTTTAAAGCTATTTTTTATGTGGCTTTTTAAAATTTACAAGGTGCCGTGGAGATTTTTCGGACTAAACGAAGCGAGGAAAATTTTCCTCGTTCATCTTTGCGCGATCGTCTGCTTTTGGATCGTTTATTTTGCGATGCCCGCGGTTTTTAACCCGTTTCCTCGAAGCGTGGTTTTTATAGACTTTATCATCTCGTGCCTGCTAATCGGAAATTTAAGGATCGCCAAGCGTATGTTTTTAGACTTTTCTAAAAAGCCGCACACGGGCGAGCCTTGCGTCGTTATCGGCGCTACGTCAAAGGCGCTTCACGTTTTAAAAGGGCTTAGGCAGGGCTATATCGATCTATATGCCGTGGGCGTGGTAGACGGCAGGAGCGATCTAGTCGGCACTTACTGCGACGGATTTTTAGTGCAGCCAAAGAGCGAAATCGCAAATTTGATCAAAGAGTACAACGTAAAAACCGCCATCATCGCGCTAGCGCTCGGTCAAGACGAGCTAGCCGAGCTTTTTGACGAGCTGACGGCTTACGGTATCCGCGATATCAAGATCTTCTCGATGTTTGGTACCGGCAAGGATGCGATCAAAGATATCTCGATCGAGGATCTGCTAGCTAGAAAGCCAAAAGACCTAGATAGCAGCGCGGTGGAGAAATTTTTAGGCGGCAAGGTCGTTTTGGTCACGGGAGCCGGCGGCAGTATCGGTAGCGAAATTTGCAAGCAGTGCCTCAAATTTGGCGTTAGTAAGCTAATAATGATCGATCATAGCGAGTTTAATCTCTACAAAATCGGCGAGATAACTCACAGCGACAAAACCGTGAGCAAGATGATAAATATCGTAAACGAAGCCGATTTGCGCGCGGTTTTTGAGGAGTTTAAGCCGCAGATCGCGATCCACGCCGCAGCTTATAAGCACGTGCCGCTTTGCGAAGCAAACCCTAAAGCCGCGGTCGTAAATAATATAATCGGCACTAAAATTTTGATCGATTTATCTATCGAATACGGCGTTAGCAAGGTCGTGATGATATCGTCGGATAAGGCCGTGCGCCCGACGAATATCATGGGCGCGACTAAACGCGTGTGCGAACTTTACGCGCTAAACTCGAATTTGCCGGCTAAAACCGAGA
This sequence comes from uncultured Campylobacter sp., assembly GCA_963519525.1. Lineage (GTDB taxonomy): Bacteria > Campylobacterota > Campylobacteria > Campylobacterales > Campylobacteraceae > Campylobacter_A. The sequence goes on along the minus strand of CAUQOI010000005.1, from coordinate 15,523 downwards.
TCGTCGCGGTGCGCTTCGGTAACGTTCTGGGCTCAAGCGGCAGCGTAATACCGAAATTTAAAGAGCAAATCGAAAATAATAAACCGCTAACCGTCACGCATCCTGATATCACGAGATATTTTATGCTGGTCTCCGAGGCCTGTCAGCTCGTACTTCAGGCTGCCTCGATCGCAAAGGGCGGCGAGCTTTTCGTGCTTGATATGGGCGAGCCGATAAAGATCGCCGATCTAGCTAAAAAGATGCTAATTTTATCAAACAAGGAGCATCTGGGTGTCGAATTCGTCGGCCTTCGCCCTGGAGAGAAGCTTTACGAGGAGCTTTTAATAAACAAAGACGACGTAAAAACCGAGTTTCAGTCTATTTTCGTGACGCACTCGGGCGAATACGACGTGGCTAAACTAAACGAACAAATCGGAAATTTAACGCACGCGGACGACGTCGCGGCGGCGCTTAAAGAGATCGTGCCCGAGTTTAATCACGCGCTAAATAAGGAATAAATTTGACGTTACAAGATATACAGAGGTTTTCGGAGTTAAGATACAAGGCTAGAGCCTATATATGCTATCTTTTTAGTAAAAATTTGCCAAATAGGCTGCCGGGGGTAAACGCCGAGTCGATAAAAAGCGGCTTTGATAAAATGGCGCACGAGATAGAGGGCTTTGATGCGTTTTACGTGCTTGACGCAAACGGCGTGCAGATAGGCGACGCCGTGAGCCTAAACGAAAAATACAAAGCCGGGGGCGGCGAAAACTGTAGCAATAAGTCTTATTATTACACCGCGGTGCGCGAGAAGCGCTGCGTGCTAAGCGACCCCTATCCGTCCTCGCTCACGGGCGAGCTGTGCGTGACGGCGTCCACTCCGATATATGACGACAAAGGGGAGCTAAAATTCGTCGCGTGTATCGACGTTTCGCTAGAAAATATCCTAGCTATCGTCTCTCACGGCAAGCTAGAGAGCTACTTCGGCAAATTTCTAAAGGTCGTTTACGCTGCGTTTTCGGCCGCGCTTTTTATCATAGCCTTGTTTTTGTTCGCCGACGCGCTCAAGGGGCTTTTGGCTAACGATCTTTTAAATATCGAAGTAGAAAAGATGTTTGAGCACACGATCGTGCTGACGCTTGCACTTGCGATCTTTGATCTGGTTAAAGCGATATTTGAAGAAGAGGTGCTGGGTAAAAGCAAGCGAGGCGAGGATATGGAAAACAAAACGATGATTAGATTTATCGGCTCGATCATCATCGCACTTGCGATCGAGGCGCTGATGCTCGTGTTTAAATTTGCCATCACGGCGCCCGATCACATCATAAATGCGATCTATCTCATCGGCGGCGTCGCAATGCTGATGATCGCGCTTAGCATCTATCTTTTTGCTACCAAGCAAAGGAGCTCGCATTGATCGGCATAATCGACTACGGCGCGGGAAATTTAAGAAGCGTTTTAAACGCGTTTGAGAGTTTAAATTTAAAGGCGCGACTAGCGGTTCGCGGCGATGAGCTGGGTAAATTTGACAAGATAATCTTGCCCGGCGTCGGGGCTTTTGGCGAAGCGATGCAAAAGCTAAAAGATAGAGACTTTATCCCCGCTATAAAAGAAGCCGTAGCCGGCGGAAAGCCGTTTTTGGGTATTTGCCTTGGTATGCAGCTGCTTTTTGAGCAAAGCGAGGAGTTTGGCGTAAATGATGGGCTCGGGCTCATAAATGGGCGAGTGGTTAAATTTGACCCATCCAAATTTGATGCGCCGTTAAAGGTGCCGCACACGGGGTGGAATACGATAAATTTTACCAAGCAAACGCCGATAAATAAGGATCTGGCGGCTAGCGAGTATTTATACTTCGTGCATTCTTATCATGTAGTTTGCGAGGATGATGCGGCGCTGGGCTTTAGCGAATACGGCTATAAATTCGTAAGCGCGGTGTGTAAAGATAACATTTTCGGCTTTCAGCCGCACCCCGAAAAGAGCCATGAAACGGGGCTAAAAATTTTACGAAATTTTGGAGAGATGTGATGGAAATTTTCCCAGCGATAGATTTGAAAGAGGGCAAGGCGGTTCGGCTTTTTAAAGGCGAGATGAGTAGCGCGAAAATCTACTCGGACACGCCTTGGGAGCTAGCTAAAAGATTTGAAGATATGGGCGCAAAGTGGCTTCATGTCGTCGATCTTGACGGAGCATTTGCGGGCGAAGCGGTAAATCTAAAAACCGTAGAAAAGATCGCAAAATCCGCAAATTTGCAAATCCAAATCGGCGGCGGGATACGCGATGAAGCGCGAATAAAAAGCTACCTTGATAGCGGCATAACGCGCGTTATCATGGGCTCGGTAGCGCTAAAAGATCCCAATTTTACTAAAGAAATGGCGCAAAAATACCGCGTCGCCGTCGGCATAGACGCAAAAGAGGGCTTCGTCGCCGTGCAGGGCTGGGCGGAGGTATCGCAGATGAGGGCGACCGAGCTAGCGCGCAAATTTGCCGGAGCCGGAGTCGAAGCGATAATCTGCACCGACATCTCAAAAGACGGCACCCTTAGCGGCGTGAACGTGGAGTTTACATCGCAAATCGCAAAGGCAAGCGGCATAAATACTATCGCAAGCGGCGGCGTAAAAGATATAGAGGATATCCAGGCGTTAAAGCTCGCAGGAGACGTCTACGGCGCTATCGTGGGCAAGGCGTACTACGAGGGGACTCTTGATCTAAAAGAGGCCTTTAAGCTGGGCCGCTAAAATTTTAAAGTAAATTTAAATATAAAATTTGCTAGAATTGGACATTTTTTAAAAAAGGATACGATTGTGAAAATACTAGTAGTCGACGACAGCTCTACTATGAGAAGAATCATAAAAAATACTCTGCAAAGGCTCGGACATCAAGAAATTTTAGAGGCCGAGCACGGAGTCGAAGCGTGGCAAATTTTGGGCCAACATAGCGATATAAACGTGCTTATTACCGACTGGAATATGCCTGAGATGAACGGCCTTGAGCTAGTAAAAAAAGTCCGTGCCGAGGCAAAATACGTCGATATGCCTATCATCATGGTAACGACCGAGGGTGGTAAGGCCGAGGTTATAACCGCGCTAAAAGCAGGCGTCAATAACTACATCGTAAAGCCGTTTACGCCGCAAGTTTTAAAAGAAAAACTTGAAGACGTTTTGGGCTAAAAGAGCGTAAATTTGAAAGATAAATTTTACGAGCTTGAGGTTCTTTGCTCGCAGGAGCTTCGCGAGCTTTTCGAAGATCTCGTTTTTTCTTTGGGCGTTACTTGCACGCAAGAAACTGCTGGCGGGTTTATCGTGCGGGGTGAAGACGAGCTAGACGAAGTGGAATTTGGCCTGCAAGAGTACGCAAAATCTCTGCAAAATGCGCTCGGCCGAGAGATCGAATTTAAGATAACAAAAAGCCAAAAAGAAAATAAAGACTGGTTAAACGAATACAAAAAAAACGTAAGACCGATAGAAATCGGTAAATTTTACATCCACCCAAGCTGGGAAGATTCTAAGGACGGGTTTGAAAATATCATCATCGACCCTGCGCTCGCCTTTGGTTCGGGTCACCACGAAAGTACGAGCGCCTGCATAGAGTATCTGCAAAAGTATGCCGCAAGCGGTATTAGCGCGCTTGATGTGGGCTGCGGAAGCGGGATACTAAGCATCGCCCTAGCAAAGCTAGGCTGCGTCACGGATGCCTGCGATACTGACGAGCAAGCAGTGCAAAGCTCGCAGAAAAACGCCGAGCTAAACGGGGTTAAATTTAATCAAATTTGGACCGGTTCGGTGGCGAATTTGGATAAAAAATACGATGTCGTCGTCGCAAACATTATCGCCGACGTGATACTAATGCTAAAAAATGATTTAATAAATTTGCTAAAAGAGGGCTCATATCTCGTTTTAGCAGGCGTTTTGGATAAATACGAAACGCGAATTTTAGAGGCTTTTTCGTCGCTCAAACTGGTGGAAAGTCAAACCAAAAACGAGTGGAAAAGCTTCGTATTTCAAAAAGCGTAAAATAATTTAAGGAACATAATGGACAACAGAAAAAACGATGATAAAAATTTAAATAACGGCGGAAATAATTTTTTTAATAAAAATCCGATTTTGATTTTCGCCATTTTTGCTATCGTGATAGTGGTGGTATTTCGCGGGCTTGGAGGCGGCGAGATGGACGGCACGCTGCTAGGACAGAGCGCGGCCGGCTCAAAAAGCACCTCGTACTCTGAGATAAAAGAGATGATAAAAAACAAGCAAGTAGCGCAGGTGGGCATCTCCGAAACCTCGATAAAAGCCGTGGATAACGGCGGCAGAACGTACTTTGCCAAAAGAGTAAACGACCCGACGCTAGTGCCGATTTTGGAGGAGCAAAAGATTCCTTACGGAGCGTATAGCGAGACGAACTGGTTTACTGAAATGCTCTTTTCGTGGGTGCTTCCTATTTTTATTTTCTTTGGAATTTGGATGTTTTTGGCTAGCCGCATGCAGAGAAATATGGGCGGCGGTATCCTTGGGATGGGGAGCTCTAAAAAGCTTGTAAATTCGGAAAAACCGAAGGTTAAATTTGCCGACGTGGCGGGCGTGCAGGAAGCAAAAGAAGAAGTTAAAGAGATTGTGGATTTTCTAAAGCATCCGGATAGGTATATAAATTTGGGTGCAAAAATCCCAAAAGGCGTGCTTTTGGTTGGACCTCCCGGCACTGGTAAAACCTTGCTTGCAAAGGCCGTCGCAGGCGAAGCGGACGTGCCGTTTTTCTCGGTTTCCGGATCGAGCTTTATCGAGATGTTCGTCGGCGTAGGCGCTAGCCGCGTAAGGGATCTTTTTGAAAATGCAAAAAAAGAAGCTCCGGCGATCGTCTTTATAGACGAGATCGACGCTATCGGCAAAAGCCGCGCAGCTAGCGGAATGATCGGCGGAAACGACGAGCGCGAGCAAACGCTAAACCAGCTTTTGGCCGAGATGGACGGCTTTAGCTCGGACGCGTCGCCCGTTATCGTACTTGCCGCGACGAACCGTCCGGAGGTGCTTGATGCCGCGCTTTTAAGGCCGGGTAGATTTGACAGGCAGGTGCTCGTCGATAAGCCTGACTTTAAAGGTAGGATCGAAATTTTACGCGTACATATAAAAGATATCAAGCTTGACCATAGCGTTAGTATCGAGGATATCGCGCGTATGACGGCGGGCCTTGCGGGAGCGGATCTGGCAAACATCATAAACGAAGCCGCGCTACTAGCGGGTAGAAAAGAAAAAGGCAAAGTCGAGCAGGCTGATTTGCTTGAGGCCGTTGAGAGAGCGATCGCTGGTCTTGAGAAAAAATCTCGTCGCATAAATCCGAAAGAAAAACGCATCGTGGCCTATCACGAGAGCGGACACGCACTCATAGCAGAGACCACCAAAGGCGCAAACAGAGTCACCAAAGTATCGATCATACCGCGCGGGCTTGCGGCACTGGGATACACGCTCCATACGCCTGAAGAGAATAAATTTATGATGCAGCGTCACGAGCTTATGGCCGAAGTGGACGTGCTTCTAGCCGGACGCGCGGCGGAAGAGGTCTTTATAAAAGAGATTTCAACCGGTGCGGGCAACGACCTAGAGCGTGCGACCGATATACTTCGCTCGATGATCTCTATATACGGCATGAGTGATATTGCTGGACTTATGGTGCTTGAAAAGCGCCGCAGTACTTTCCTGGCCGGCGGTCAGGCCGATAGAGACTATAGCGACAAGACGGCGGAGAAAGTGGATGAATTTATCAAAACTACGCTTGATGAGCGCTATAAACAGGTGCTTGAGACGCTAAGAACTTACGGCGACGCGATAGAAAAGATGGTTGAAGCGCTTTACGAAGAGGAAACTATCGAGGGCGCGAAGGTTAGAGAGATCATCACAAACTATGAAAAAGAGCGCGGGATACCTAGCAGGCTCGTAAATTTAGAAGAAAACAAAGAGGAACAAGCGTAAAGATATGCAAAACATCGGGCTAATCGCAAAACAGGGCTACAAATACGTTTTCGTTTTAGGGCTTTTGCTTTTGCTTGCGCTGGTTTTGGGCGTATGTCAAATTTTATTTTTCGCGCTTTTTGCGCTTTGCGTATTTTGGTTTAGAAACCCGGAGCGAGCGCTAGGCAGCGACGATGCGTACGCCGTGCTTAGTCCGATCGACGGTAAGATAAAAAGCATAGATAAAATTTACTATTTTGATACGCAGTGCGTAGCCATAACTATCCGCAAGGGTGTATTTGACGCGGGCGCGCTCAGAGCTCCTTGCGATATGGAGCTTTTAGAAGTCAAACAAAGGCACGGACTGTTTTTGTGCAACGCTATGGAAGCTTCTAAAAATTTAAACGAGCGAGCCTTGTTCGTCTGTAAAAATTCAAATAATAAATTTGCGATCCGCGTCATCGCGGGACCCCTTAGCAATGGCATTTCTTTTGAAAATTTCAGCCGACTAAAAGCGGGCAGAAGATTTGGCTTTTTAAGTAGCGGCGAGGCGATTTTGATACTACCAGCAAATACGAGAATAAGCGTCAGCGTAGGCGAAAAGGTCTCGAGTGCGGGCATTTTAGGGTTTTTTAGCTACGAGGAAAAAGATGCAAGACAATCAGCATAAACTTCAGTTAATGTACATTTTGCCGAATTTATTCACGGCGGCTTCGGCGTTTTTGGGTATTATCAGTATTATCGCTTCCGTCCGCGGCTACATCGCGGCCAGCGCAGGACTAGTCGAGGAGGCTAACGGCTACTTTTTCAAAGCTATTATTTACATAGTTTTATCGCTATTTTTGGACGGACTTGACGGACGCGTAGCGAGGCTAACTAAAACCACGTCTAAATTCGGCGTAGAATTCGACAGTCTTGCCGACGTGATAGCTTTCGGCGTCGCGCCGGCGATGCTTTTTTACTTTACGGTCGGGCATAGCTTTGGACGTTTGGGTTCGCTTGTCGCCGCGCTGTTTGTAGTTTTTGGCGCTATTAGACTTGCGCGGTTTAACGTAATGACCGGCACCTACGAGCCGTCCGTTTTTATCGGCCTTCCGATACCTACGGCCGCCATCGTTTCGGCATTTTGGGTCGGGCTAAGCTTAGAGTACGACTTCACCAGAAGCGCCGAGTGGTTTTTGATGTTTTTGCAAATTTTGCTTTCGGTCTTGATGGTGAGCAATATCCGCTACCCTAGCTTCAAAAAAATCGATCTAAAAAAAGCCGATTTTCTTCGCATTTTAGTCGGTCTTACGGTTGCATTTTCGGTTATCTATATCTATCCGATCGAGGCTGTCACGGCTTTAATGAGCGTTTATGTTTCTTACGGTATAATCCGCTATATTTTTATGAGATGTAAAAACAAAAAAATCCAAAAGGAGAGCGAATGAACGACAATGTCAAATTTAGCGCATTTTTCTCTCTGCTTCTGCTGCTGCGCTAAGCAGCGACTCGTTCATACCCTAATAATCAAATTTATACCATACAAACAAAAACTCCAAAAAAAGGATAAAAATGAACAATGATAAAATAATAATATTTGATACGACTTTACGAGACGGCGAGCAAAGCCCCGGCGCCTCGATGAATACCGAGGAGAAAATCCGTATCGCGCGACAGCTAGAGCGTCTAAACGTGGACGTTATGGAGGTCGGTTTTGCCGCGGCTAGTAGGGGCGATTTTGACGCGATACATCAGATCGCCAAGCAAGCCTCAAACGCCTCCATCTGTTCGCTCGCCCGCGCCGTAGACGGCGATATAAAGGCCGCCGGAGAAGCTATCGCGCCTGCTAAAAACAGACGCATCCACACCTTTATCGCTACAAGCCCGATCCATATGGAGTTTAAGCTAAAAATGGCCCCCGACGAAGTAATCAGGCGCGCCGTAAAAGCCGTGGAATACGCCAAAACGTTTTGCGACGACGTCGAGTTTAGCTGCGAGGATGCTGGACGAAGCGAGATGAGTTTTCTAAAAGAAATTTGCGATGCCGCGATAAACGCCGGCGCAAAAACGATCAATATCCCAGACACCGTAGGCTACCTATATCCCGAGGAGATGGCGGCGCGCATCGGCGAGATAGTTAAATTTATAAACGGCCGCGCAGTGGTCTCCGTGCATAACCACAACGACCTAGGCCTAGCCGTCGCAAACTCGCTAGCCGCGATAAAAGCGGGCGCCAGACAGGTCGAGTGCACGCTAAACGGCATCGGCGAGCGCGCGGGAAACGCGGCTCTTGAAGAGATCGTGATGGCGATAAAAACGCGCCAAGACATCTTTGCGCCGCTTTACACCGATATCGTTTGTAAGGAAATCTACCCTAGCTCGCGCCTGCTATCCGGCATCATCGGTATCGAGCCTCAGCCAAACAAAGCCATCGTCGGCAAAAACGCCTTCGCTCACGAAAGCGGCATCCATCAAGACGGCGTGTTAAAGCACAAAGAGACCTACGAGATCATCAGCGCTGAGAGTATCGGACTGGATAAAAACTCGCTGGTGCTCGGCAAACACTCGGGTCGCCACGCCTTTAAAGATAAGCTAATCAGCCTTGGCTTTGAACTTGAAGATAGCGCGCTAAACGAGGCGTTTGAGAAATTTAAGGCGTTAGCGGATAAGAAAAAAGAGATATTTGACGACGACTTGCGTGCGCTGGTAACTAGCGAGATCATTAAGATCCCTGAGGTTTTCGAGTTCTTGACGCTTACGCAAAGCAGCTGCAACAAGGGCCTAAGCAGCGCAGCGATCACGCTTCGTCACGCCGATGAGATCAAGAGCGATGCGGCGCTAGGCAACGGTACGGTGGACGCGATATTTAAGGTCATCGACCGCCTAAGCGGTATCCATGGCGTGCTCAAGGATTACAAGGTTAGCGCCGTTTCGCAGGGCAAGGACGCACTGGCAAACGTCGTCGTGAAGGTCGAATTTGACGGCAAAACCATCATCGGTCACGGACTTGATATCGATACGATGACGGCGAGCGCTAGAGCGTATGTGGGCGCGCTAAATAGCTACGTAAAAATCACCGCTACAAAGTAAAATTTAAGCGATTTGACCGCGCGCCGCTTGGCAAATTTAAGGCTCGGATTTGGGCCTTAAATTTGCAAATTTAGCCTTTAAATTCGGCCGTAAATTTTGAAGTAAATTTGACCGTGTTTTGGGCAAACAAAAATACAAAACTCAAATTTAAATCCCCTCGCATTTACCGCCGTATCGTCAAAATTTGCTATAATCAAGCCAAATTTTTCAAAGGAGAAAATATGAAAAAAATCGCGTTTTTGTTGATGATTATCGGGGCGTTTGCGTTTGCTAAAAGCGAGGAAGCGCCGCAAAAATCTACGCCAAAGCAGCTTGAGATGGTGCTGATCCTAGATAAATCGGGCTCCATGAGCGGGCTTGAGAGCGATACGATCGGTGGCTTTAACTCGATGATCGACAAGCAAAAAGAAGCGGGCGTGGACGCAAAGGTAACTACGGTACTCTTTGATACAAATTTCAGGACATTGCATGATAGAACAGATATCAAAAAGGTCGAGAAGCTAACAAACAAGGACTATGTCGCGGGCGGAAATACCGCGCTACTAGACGCGGTCGGCGATACGATAAATAAAATATCAAAAGTCGAGGATATCTACGCTAAAAACAGAGCCGTGCTTTTCGTGATCGTCACCGACGGGCAGGAGAATTCGAGCAAGGAGTACTCAAAGGCGCAGATCAAAAAAATGATAAGCGATAAGCAGGAAAAATACGACTGGGAGTTTATATTTTTAGGAGCGAATATTGACGCGGTTAGCGAGGCGCAGAGCCTAGGCATAAAGGGCACGAACGCGGTGAAATACAAAAACAGCAGCGAGGGCGTACAGAAAAACTTTGAGGCTGCTGCCGAGATGTCTAAAGATATGGCGATGGATAAAAAATCAAGCTCGAAGTGGCGCGAAAAGGTGCTTGAGGATAAGTAAAATTTAACTTAAGGCGCGGCTTAGCGCCGTACTTTTGTAAATTTGCGGTTGTTTTTAAAATCGCTAGTCATAGCGCAAAGCGGGGCAGGGCGATCAAATTTGACGAGGCGAGTTATTTTTGCTTCTCGTCAAATTTGACAAAACCGTTTCTGTAAATCTATAAAAATTATTCGGGCGAATTTGCGACGAGTTTATCGCCGTATCGCCCGCATAAAACTACTTTTTTAGTTTCTCGTAATCAATCATAAAATCAACGAATTTGCTTTTAAAATTTGGATCTTTTATCAGCCCGTATTGTATCGTCGCGGCTTCGATATTATCGATCTCTTGGTATAGGTGCCCGAGCGCCACGCGGCTTTCCATCGCGTTTGGATCGGTGAGTTTAGATAGCTCCAAAAGCGCTGTTGCGTTTTGCGGGTGATTTGAGCCGATGGCGGCTACGGCTGCTAGAAACAGCGTGCCCGCGTCGTTTATCTTAAATTCGTCGATTATGCGGTTGTAGATCTGATAGCTCTCCTCGAAATCGTTCGTAAAAATGTCGATATAAGCTAGCGTCTGGAGCAAGTCGGCGTTATTGGCGCCTTGTTTTAGTAGCGCTTTTAACTTCTGGCGTTCGTAGTTTAGTAGGCCCGAGATTTGCAAAAGCTTGATGTATTGTTCTTTGATGATGTTTGCGCCGTGATAAAACGCCGCGTCGTTTAGCCGTTTGTCGTGGAAGTAAATTTGAATCTGCTCGACGTATTTTTTGATGCCTTCATCCTTGTAGTTTGCGATAAAATCAAGGATATTCGCTACGATATCTTCAGGTAGCTTGGCTTTTAAAATTTGCGTCTTTTTAGCAAACTCTGCGCCCTTGTCGGTCATCTTTGCGATTATCGCGTCAAAGGCTAAATTTAGCGCGGTCTCTTCCTTATCTTCTTCTAGCCAGCGCATTAAAGCGCCGCTATTATTTGCTATGAGCGCCATCAGAGCCTGGCTAACGGGCGCGTCTTTTGAGCTAGAGTCGTGGTCGAGATTTTCTGAAATTTCTTGTAGTAGTTTGGTATTATCCACTGCGTTTATGTCGTTTGCGATAGCGCCCAGCACGCCTGCTATGTGATTTGTAGGGTCTAGGTGATAGCTCGTGATAAAGTGCTTCGCCGCCATGCTAAAGTTGCCCAGCTGAGCGTAGCTAAGCGCTAGGTCGTAGTGTAAAACCGAGTGCTCGGGATAGAGCGAGATGAGCGAGGCAAACTGTGCGTTGGCCTGCTTTAGCTTGTAATTTAGGGCGTTTGCGATGGCTGATGAGAGCTCTAAATTTACCTTTGAGAGAGCGCCGCTAGCGTTTAGGTAGTTGCCCGCTGCGCTTGCGTCGTCCAAAAATAGGCTCACGCCGCCTTTTCTTATGTAGTTTATCGTTTGACCCGGATCAAAAACCTTATAAGGCGCGAAGTAAAACAGCGTCTCGTAGCGCTTGGTTTTATCGAAAAATAGGTCGTTTCTAAAGTGCACTTGAGCTAAATTTACGTCGAAAAGCTCGGGTTTTAGTATCGTTTTTATAGGGAAATTCGCGTTTAAAAATAGCGGATCTTCGTGAAAGACCGCCTTTAGCTCGTCGGTCGCAGCCTCAAATTTGCCGTCTTTTAGGTTTATGATGGCTATCATCGCGTTGATTTTATTTGAGTCGCCGCCTTTGTTTAGTGCTAAATTTAGCCTATTTCTGGCCTTTTCGTATTGCCCGAGCCTTGCGTAGAGCATACCCAGAGCTAGATCTGCGTCAAATTCTTTTTGAGCTTCTAGCTTTTTTATCGCTTCGGCATCGTCGCCGATAAAGCTTAAAATTTTAGCCGCGAGGTAGTCGTAGCGGTCTTTATAGTAGCCGTTTTCGGCGTGTGAGAGAGCCGCTAGAGCCTCGACGTACTGGCCTTTATAGTAGTTTATGAGCGCGTAGTAGTAGTTGTATAGCGGAGTGCCCGCCTCCTTGTACAAAAACGAGTTTGCGAGATTTATATAGTAGTCGAAATTTTGCTCGTTTTTTAGCTCCAGCGAGCTAACTGCGGCGTTTATGGCGCTAACGGCGACGTTTTCGTCGTTTGCGATCGCTTTTTTAAAGCTCTCTAGCGCCTCTTCAAATTTACCTTGCCTCATCTGCGAGACGCCTAGATTGTAGTTTGAGAGGCTTTGATTGTAAACGGCGATGTTTTCGTAGATTTTCAGCGCTTCAAATTTATTGCCCTTTTCGTAGAGCAAATTTGCCTTAGCGATCATGTCGTCGATCTTTGAGCTGCCGAATTTTTGCGACTCGTAGTGCTCCTCGATATCTTTTACGATCTGTTTTTCGTCTATCGGCGGCTTTTTCTCGCCTCTAAAAACGAAAAACAAAACTACGGCTAGGATGATGACGCCCGCGCCCGCTCCGCCGAAGATAAAAAACTTTTTCTTGCTTTTCTTAGCCTCTTCTTGCGCGTCTATGGGCTGCTCGACGGCTACGGGCTCTAGCTCGTCAAGCGAGACCAGACCGTCGCCGTCGCCGTCTTCTTGCTCATCTAGCGATTCTGTTTCTTCGTCTTGATCGAAATCGGCCTCTTCGAGGATTACTACGTTTTCGTCGTCGTTTTTCGCCACTAAATATACCTTTTAAGAACTTCCGGGATCTCTATGCTGCCGTCTGCTTTTTGGTAGTTTTCCATTATCGCTATGAGCGTTCTGCCTACGGCTAGGCTCGAGCCGTTTAGGGTGTTTACCAGAGCGTTTTTCTTGCCGTCTTTGTAGCGGATTTTAGCTCTGCGAGCTTGGAAGTCGCGGGTATTTGATATCGAGCTTATCTCGCGGTATTTATTTTGTCCGGGTAGCCAGACCTCGAGGTCTATCGTCTTTGCCGCGCTAAAGCCCAGATCTCCGCTACAAAGCAGCATATGGCGGTGCGGCAACCCAAGGCTAGTTAGCAAGTCGCTGGCGCACGCTACCATCTCGTCTAGCATCTGCGCGCTTTGCTCTGGAGTCGTGATAGCTACGAGCTCGACCTTTTCAAACTGATGTTGGCGTATCATGCCGCGCGTATCGCGTCCGGCGGAGCCCGCTTCTTTGCGGAAGCACGCCGAGTAGCAAGTCATCTTTATCGGCAAGCTCTCTACGGGCAAAATTTCGTCGTTATAAAGATTCGTCACCGGCACTTCGCTGGTTGGGATTAGATATAGATCCTCGCCCTGGGCTTTGTATAGATCGTCTTCAAATTTAGGCAGCTGTCCGGTACCGTAGAGCGTATTTGAGCTAACCAAAAACGGCACGTTAACCAGCTCAAAGCCGCGCGCGTTGTTAAAGTCGATCATGTAGTTAACTAGAGCTCTTGATAGGCGCGCTCCCATGCCTTTTAGCACGCAAAAGCGCGAGCCAGAGAGCTTAACTCCGCGCTCGAAATCAAGCCAGCCTAAGCTCTCTCCAAGCTCCCAGTGCTCCTTTGGCGTGAAGTCAAATTTGGTTGGCTCAAGCACGGTTTTTACGCAGACGTTATCGTCCTCGTCGGCGCCAAACGGCACGTCGTCGTCGGTGATATTAGGCACGCAGCTTGCGATGTTTTCGAGCTTTTCCTCGTATGCGCGCACGATTTCTGCGGCGTCGCCCATCGCGGCTTTGTTCAAATTTAGCTCGTTTTTTAGCTCGTCGGTGTTCTCGCCGTTTTTAGCCTTTATGCCAAGCTCTTTGCTCTTAGCGTTTTGGATCGCTTGGAAATTTTCTAGCGCTTGACGTTTGGCTTTTAGCTCGTTAAACGTCGTCAAAAGCTCATTTAAAACCTCGGGCTTTACGTTTTTGCCTTGTAGTTTTTTTACGAACTCGTCGTAGCGAGTGTCGAGTAGTTTTAAATTTATCATGTCCTCTCCTTAAACCATAAACATAACTTTAGCAAGTATCACGATGATCGCCGCAGCCACAAACGCAAACGGGTGGATGTTGCCCAGCGGGCTAGGGCGCTTTAGTATAAATTTGCACGTGAGATTGGTCGCTACCGCCGCAAATATCAGCATCGCTAAAATAACCTTTATCATCAACACGGTTTGTAAATTTGACGCGAAATATCCGCCCGCCTTCGAGCCGACCCAGCTGCTCATCATCATGCCGCCCGTTAAAATCAAAATCAGCACGCAAAGCGGCATGATCTTTATCGCGACGCTTGATATGGCCTGCTGCGCTTTTTGCGCTATTTCTGCGGGCAGTTTCTTTTTAGCCCTTGAAAAAATAATCACGTCGAAAAATAAAAATCCGACGAAAATGATAGCGCAAATCAGGTGAATAAGCTGCGCGTAAGGGTAGATTGCTTGCACTTTTTTCCTTTAAATTTATTTATAAATGCCGGTTGCGGCGCGTATTTTTTCCATTATCGGCGCTGCGATGGCTCGCGCTCTTTTCGCGCCTTCGTTTAAAATTTCATCCACTTCGCCAGCGTGATTTAGATAATAATCAAATTTCTCCCTAGCATCCGCGAAATACTCCCAAACCAGCTCGTTTAGATACATCTTAAAGTGTCCGTGCCCTTCGCCGCCTCGCTCGTATCTAGCCTGCAAGTCGCGCTGTCCGTCCTCGTCTAAGAATAATTTTGCGATATTATAGACGTTGCAGTCTTGCCACTGCTTAGGCGCTTCAAGCGGCTCGGAGGTCGTCACGATGCTTGAAATTTGCTTTTTTAGCTCTTTGGCGCCGGCGAAAATATCTATCGTGTTGCCGTAGCTTTTGCTCATTTTCGCGCCGTCTGTGCCGGGCACGGTTGCTACGTTTTCATCGACTTTGTACTCCGGCAGGACGAAGATCTCGCCGTGCTCGTTGTTAAATTTGATTGCTATGTCGCGCGCGATCTCGACGTGCTGGATCTGATCCTTGCCCACGGGTACGACCTGCGCGCCGTATAGCAGGATATCGGCCGCCATCAAAACGGGATAACTAAAAAGCCCGTGATGCGAGGTTAGACCCTTTGCGACCTTGTCCTTGTAGCTGTGAGCGCGCTCTAGCAGGCCCATCGGGGTGTATTGGCTCAGTATCCAGTAGAGCTCTAAAACCTCTTTTACGTCGCTTTGCACCCAAAATACGCTCTTTTGCGGATCGATACCCAGCGACAAAAACGCGCTCGCCGCCTCGTAAGTGTTTTGTTTTAGCTTTCCCGCGTCGGCGACCGAGGTCATCGCGTGGTAGTTTGCGATAAACATAAACATCTCGTTTTGCCCCTGCGCCTCAATCATTTGTTTAATCGAGGCGAAGTAGTTGCCCAGGTGTAGTTTGCCGCTTGGTTGTAAACCCGTTAGTACTCTCAAATTTTATCCTTTTTGCGGCTTATCTTTTTCCGCTTTACTTTGTTAGATTTTGCTTCGCTTCGCTGCGACACACGACAAGTGCGCCTCATTCGCAAAGCAAAATCTGCCGCGTCTAGCGAAAAAATATCGCGCCTTATTTTTTGCTTTTATAAAATTTGCACGGCTATTTGACAATATTGCCGCTTATTTTTGTTACACTAAACTTTTGAAATCCATCAAATTTGAACTTAAATTTTAGTTCACTTAAGATTTGACGTTTACCGCTCAAATTTCAACCTAAATTTTACTTAATCCTTTTTATTTTTTCTAAAATCTCTTTCGCGACTTGCTCCAGCTC
>CAUQOI010000004.1:0-45723 GCA_963519525.1 uncultured Campylobacter sp. | reverse complement strand
GTCTCTTCGTAGTGGATTGAGTTTAGCGTAAAAAGATTGCGGTTATTTAGCAAGCTCGCTAAAAAGTGCCCCAAAGTAAGCCCGCCGCGGGCGATCGCCAAAATCACCTCGGGCTCGAAATTTGCTTTGATATCCCGCACCATTATTTTTACGTCTTTGTGAAATTCCTCAAACGGATACTTTAGCATATTTTCTCCTTAATGCACTAAAAATACAATAAAACTAATGAGCGCAAGCACTATGACGCCGATATTTACGTATTCCCACTCGCGCCTCATGATACGAACCAGCAAATACGCCATAAATCCAAACGAAAGTCCAGTCGTGATCGAGTACGTAAGCGGCATCAAAATAACTATCAAAAACGTCGATAAGGCTATAGCCGGATCTTTAAAATTTATATTTCCAAGCTCGCTAAACATCAGCACGCCCACCATCACGAGTATCGGATATATCGCGTTTGAAGGGATGGCTTTAAAAAGCGGCAGCATAAAAATCGTAAGTACGAAAAATAGTCCGCAAAATACCGCCGTTAGTCCCGTCTTGCCGCCCTCTTCTACGCCGCTAGCGCTCTCGGCAAACGACGTCGTCGTACTAACGCCTACTAATGAGCCGGCTACCGTAGCTACCGCGTCGGCTTCGAGGGTTTTTTCTAGTTTTTCGACGCCTTTTTGATTGCTCTCGTCAAAGATTCCAGCTCTATTTCCCACGCCCGCTAGCGTACCGATGGAGTCGAAAAGATCGGTTACAAAAAAGGTAACGATCACCGGAAGCAGCGCAAAAGATAGTGCGCCCATGATATCAAGCTCTAAAAATATCGGCGAGATCGAAGCCGGTAGCGAGATAAATTCCTTCGGATACGGCGCGATACCGAAAATCCAAGCGACTACCGAGGTCGTAAATACCGCGATGATGAATGCGCCCTTAACCTTCCACGCCCAAAAAAGTATAACGAAAAAGAGTCCCACAAAGCCCAAAACAACGTTTGGATCTTTTAAATTTCCAAGTCCTACCAGCACGGCGTCGTTGTTTACGACTACGCCCATTTGCTGAAGCCCGACAAAGGCGATAAAGGCGCCTATGCCCGCGCTTATCGAGCGCCTGACGTCGTCCGGGATAGATTTTAAGACCCAGATTCTAAAATTCGTAAAAGATAGCACGACGAAAATTATACCCGAGATGAAAACTACACCTAGAGCCGTCTGCCACGGTATTTGCATGCCTAGCACGAGGCCAAAGGTAAAATACGCGTTTAAGCCCATTCCCACGCTCATAGCCACGGGCGTGTTCGCCCATATACCGTTTAGCACAGTAGCGATCACCGTGATAAGCGCCGTAGCCGTGATGAGCGCATCCATCGGCATGCCGGTTTTGCTCATGATTATCGCGTTTACGGGCACGATATACATCATTGTTAAAAAGGTCGTGAGTCCCGCGCTAAACTCGGTCTTTACGCTAGTGCCGTTTTGCTTGAGTTTAAAAAAATCCAATTCCGCCTCCTTAGTTATCGTAAATTTTTAGTTCGTTATACAAGCTATCTCGCTCGACGGGGACAAAGCCCGAAGTCTGAATGAGATCGGTAAAATTTCTAAGACTCATACCGCTTGCCGATTTCGCTCCGGCCGCGCTTTGGATACTTTCTTTTTCTATCGTGCCATCTAGATCGTCGGCACCGAATTCCTGCGCGACCATGGCCAAATTTATCGTCGAGGTCGCCCAGTACGCCTTGATGTGCGCGACGTTATCGAGTACCAGACGCGAGATCGCAAAGGTCTTTAAAATTTCGGCCGAGCCGGGATAGTTTTCTACTTTTAGATAGTTATTGTCGCGCTGATAAACCAGCGGGATAAAGGCGTTAAATCCGCCCGTCTTATCCTGCAAATCGCGAATCCTTAGCATATGATCGATGCGGTTTTGCCTGCTTTCTACGTGGCCAAACAGCATCGTGGCGTTACTTTCTCTGCCCTTTTCGTGCCAAAGGCGGTGGATTTTGAGCCAGTTTTCCGAGCTCACCTTGCCTTTGCAGATTTTACGCCTAACCTCTTCGTCAAAGATCTCCGCTCCGCCGCCCGGCATGCTATCCACGCCGTATTCGAGCATTTTATCCACGACCTCTTCGTAGCTAAGGCCGTGTTTTCGCGAGAGGAAGTCAACCTCCGCGGCCGTTAGAGCTTTGACGTGGATTTGCGGGTATTTTTCTTTTATTTTTTTAAAAATTTCCAAATACCACTGCCACGAAGTTTCGGGATTATGCGCGGAGACGATATGTATCTCTTTAGCGCCGCCGGCGACGCTTTTTTCGACGATTTTTAGGATTTCATCGTGGCTCATCGTATATGGGTTTGGATTTTTGCGATTTGCCGAAAACGCGCAAAATTTACACACGTCCGCGCAGATGTTGGTTGGGTTTATGTGGCGATTTACGTTAAAAAATACCTTTTTGCCGTGCAGTTTTCGCCGTTTGGCGTTTGCGAATTTACCCAGCGTAAAAAGGTCTAGGTCGTATAAGCCGGCGCATTCGTCCGCGTCCAGACGTTCGCCGCTTTGGAGTTTTTCTATTAAATTTGTCAAATTTTATTCCGAAAATAGATATTAAACGGCGATTATATGTTAAAAAAGCTTTGTTTTTGCAAAATTTTAGTATCATCGGATAAAATTTACACAAAAAGACGGCGGTAAAAAGTGGCTTTAAAAGGAAATTTAAACGGCGTTTTAGGAGGCGCGAATTTGGCCTCGCAGCTAAAAAAGCTTCAAGGCAAGGGCTTTGCAAATTTCATCGCAAAGCAAAGCGACGAGCTAATAAAAGCTCTATGCGCACGGGTTTTGGACGAGATTTTCGCGGACTTTAACCCCGATGTAGATTTTATACCGTTTTGCGTCATCGCTACCGAAAAGTACGCCGACAACCTCATCTCCACAAGCTCGGTTTTAGAGATTTTACTCGTCTTTAAAGAAAACGCCGGCTTTAACGTCAAATTTATCCTAAAAAAACTAGTCGCCGCGCTGGAGGGCTCAAATTTAAAGCTAAATATTAAAATTTGCGAGCTGGACGAGATTTTCGAATCTCACAAAAACGACCACAAAGCAAAGGCCGCGTTTAGCCGCATCCGCTATATCTGCGGCTCGCGGACTCTTTATAAGGCCGCAAGATCGGAGATTTACAAAACTCGCGAGTTTAACGCGCAGGAAAATCTCAAATTTTACGCCAAAAATTTGGGCGCTTTTAACGAGATTCCAAATATTAGGCAAGAGCCCGATCTAAAAAACGACCTTGGCGGCACGAACGACATCTACTACCTAAACTGCGCTCTAAACGGCTTTGAAAACGAGATCAGCATGCGCTCGCAGGCTCTAAAATTTATCGACGAAAAGGAGCTTAGCGCGCTAAATTTGGCGGCTGATTTTATCCTTTGCGTAAAATCGGCGCAAAATTTAACCTCCGACTCCGACGTTTTCGATCCCGCCAAACTAAACGAGATCACCGCGCTCATGCAAACAAAGTCCAAAAAGACGCAAGAAAACAGCAGCGTCATCTCGCAAAAACTCTTTTCCTGCATGCACTCGGTCGCCGTTTTCTCGCGCTATCTGGTCGCTAGCTTTTACAGGAGCAAATTTACAAGCGGGGTTAAATTTAGCCAGCTACGAGCCGCGCGGCTAAAAAACGGATTTTATAGGTTTGAAAACACGATTTACGTCCCGCTGCACGTCCGCCCTCGCCCTCTAAACGCCGTACTAAAGCAGCTTTTAGCCCTCGGCGATGCGGAGTATAAATTTGACGTCGGGACGATCTTTTACCTAAAACGCGCGCAAATCAGCAAAGAGGACGCCGAGGACTCGCTCGCGCTTTTTAGAAAAATTTTGATGCGAAACCACGCTCACTGCATTATCAAAGCGCTTTTGGACGCGGAGATTTTGCCCGTTTTGGTTAAACCGCTCGAGCACGCCGTAAATTTGGCCGAATTTGACGGCTATCATAAATTTAGCGTCGGCGAGCACTGCGTTTTAAGCGTCAAATTCGCCGAAAATATCAAAGATAAATTCGTAAAATCGCTTTACGACGAGCTCTGCCTCGAGGGGCGCACGCTGCTAAAGCTGGCCTTGCTACTGCACGACGCGGGCAAGGGTCTAGGCGGCGATCACTCGGTCGTTGGCTCAAATATATTTCGCGCCTACGCCGCAAAGCTAAATTTGAGCGCAAAAGCCGTAAATATCGGCGTTACGCTCGTGCGCTACCACACGCTGATGAACGACGTGGCAAACCGCGAGGACATCTACGATCAGCGCACGATTTTTAGCTTTATCTCAAAACTAGGCGATCCGCAAACCCTAAAACTCGCCTACATCGTCGCTTATTGCGTGATAAACGCGACCGACGAAAAGCTCTATACGCCCTATCTGGCGCGGCTTTTGCGCGAGCTTTACGGCATTTGCCTGCAAAGCTTCGAGGATGAAAATCTGCTTGATGAAGCTTCAAGACGCGTAAAAAAGGAGCTTAGCATCAGGCGAAACGCTAAATTTGCCGCCTTAAGCGAAAATTTGAAGGAAAAAATTTTCGCCATACGCTCAAATTTACTCTTCGCTAAATACCAGCCTGACGGCATCATCAGTATCGCCCAAACCGCACAAAACGCGGATAAACTAAGCGTGCAGGTGCAAAATCACCAAAGCCTAAGCATCGAAATTTACGCGCAAAACTACCCGAATTTAGCGGTTTTGCTCTCGTCTTTGGCTCACCTTGATCTTGGATTTATGGAGATTTTCGAGCTGTTTGAGGGTAAATTTTACGTCAAGCTGGAGTTTAACAAAAACGTAAAATCAAGCGAGCTAGAAACCCTAAAAAACCTCATCGAGATCTCGCTAAAAAGCGGCGCCTCAGCGCAGATAAATCGCCCGATCATACTAAAAGGCGAGCTAAATTTCGACGCGAACCACTCGCAAGAGTACGCGAAGCTTGGCATAAACGCGAAAGATCAGCGCGGGCTGATGGCTTACGTATTGGGAGTTTTTAAGGAATTTGATGTAAAAATAGCCAACGCTAGAATCCAAACCGTAAAAAATAGGACGCGAAATTTGCTACTTATACAAAAGCGCGAGGGCGTGGATTTGGGCGAAATTTTAAAATTATTAGAAAGCGAGTAAACATGTGCGGAATCGTCGGTTACGTCGGCAATAGAGAAAAAAGAGAGTTTATTTTAAACGGATTAAAAGAGCTTGAGTACCGCGGCTACGATAGCGCAGGCATGGCGGTGATGAGCCTAGAGGGCGGTTGCGACAAATGCGCGCAAGAAATCGCCTTTTTTAAAGCCATCGGCAAGCTTGAAAATTTAGCCAAAAAATCAGAGGGCTTTAGCTCTAGCGGCGAGGGCGTCGCGATCGGACACACGCGCTGGGCTACGCACGGCAAACCTACCGAGATCAACGCTCACCCGCACCTTGGCGAGCACTCTTTCGTCGTTCATAACGGCATCATCGAAAACTACAAAGAGCTAAAAGAGGAGCTTGAGGCAAAGGGCGTAAAATTTCTAAGCCAGACCGACACCGAGGTTATCGTGCATCTTTTTGAGGAAAATTTAAAAACTATCGGCGAGCCGTTTAAAGCATACGAAGCCACGGTAGCGCGCCTGCACGGAGCATATGCGACGCTGCTTATCACCAAAACGGCTCCGGGAAAAATTTTCTTCGCCAAGGACGCTGCACCGCTAGCTATCGGCAAAAGCGAGGGCAAAGAGGTATTTTTCGCCTCCTCAGACGCCCCGCTAATCGGCCTAGCCAAGGAGGTGTGCTATCTGGACGACAAAAGCTACGGGTTTGTTAGTCTAGATGAAATCGCAGTTTTTAAAGACGCAAAAAAACTAAGCCCGAGCTTTGCCGCGCTGCCTGCGGATAAAAGCTACGCGCAAAAAGAGGGCTATAGATTTTTTATGGAAAAAGAGATCTACGAACAAAGCGCAGTCGTAAGCGAAACGCTAATGGGGCGCGTCAAAGAGAGTGCGGTCGGGCTTGAAAATTTGACCGATGAGTATCTACGAAATATCGATGATATCGTGATCTGCGCGTGCGGCACTAGCTATCATGCGGCCCTTACCGCTAGCTATCTTTTCGAGAGGCTAGCGGACACTAGAGCCAAGGTCGAGATCGCGAGCGAATTTCGCTATAGAGGCCCAAAGCTAAACAAAAACGCTCTTTTTATCGTCATCTCGCAAAGCGGCGAGACCGCCGACACCCTAGAAGCGCTAAAAATCGCCAAGCAAGCGGGACTAAAGACGCTAGCCATCTGCAACGTCGATAACTCCTCGATCGTGCGCCTAGCGGGCGACACCCTGCTAACTCGCGCCGGCATCGAAAAGGGCGTAGCCAGCACCAAAGCCTTCGCCACGCAGGTAGTAACGCTGTGGATGCTAGCGCTGCAAATCGCGCAGGCTAAAGCCTCGATAAGCAAAGACGAGCTAAAAAGCGAGATCGCAGCACTCCTGCACGTTCCGCAAATTTTAAATATCAGCAAAGAGCCGCAAGAGCGCATCCGACGCCTAGCAAAGCACTATTTGCACGGCCACGGCTTCTTTTTTATCGGGCGCGATATATTTTATCCGCTTGCGCTAGAAGGCGCGCTAAAGCTCAAAGAGATCTCCTATTTGCACGCCGAGGGCTATCCTGCGGGCGAGATGAAGCACGGCCCTATCGCGCTTGCCGATGAGAGGCTCTTTACGATCGCACTGATGCCACAAACCGTCCTCTACGAAAAAACCAAGAGCAACGTCGAGGAGCTAGCCGCGCGCGACGCATATATACTTGCTATCAGCCCCGAGGAGTTCGAGCTTAGCGACGATTTTATCAAAACGAGCAAGCAAGCTCACCCGATGAGCGAGTTTTTCGAGATGATGATCATCCTGCAGCTTTTTGCGCTGGAGATCGCCGTAAGGCTGGGCAACGACGTGGATATGCCGCGAAACCTTGCTAAAAGCGTGACGGTAGAGTAAATTTAATAGGCGAAATTTGACGGGCGACGCTAAATTTCGCTTTTTAATCCTAATCTGCAAATTTAGGCGAGAGGTTGCCCCGCCTAAATTTCTCTCAAATTTTATTCTAAATTTAAATGCAAATTTATCGGCGCCCAGGAGTATCATGCAAAATTTAATCGAAAAATATGAAATTTATCAAAAAAGGCTAGATAAAAAGGCGGGTCGCCTCACGTCGCTGATGAACGACGCAAAATGGCTTAAGCTTTGCGAAATTTTAGATGTCTCTGGCTGCAAGGGCTTACGCATAAAACTGCTATCAAGCAGCGAAGAGATCGCGCTCGTCTGCGGTTTTGGGTGCTTACAGTACGGGTATTTTGACTGCGCCAACGGAGCTATCTTGTTTAAAGATCTGCACTGGGTTTTCGTGCCTAAATTTTACGAGCGGGCGCGCATGAACAGAACCGAAAAGCTTGCCTCAAATTTTATCCCAAATCCGCTTGAAGCGGTGCTGGACGTCATGACAAAGGCGGGTAAATTTGACTACGAAATAGACGAAAGCGGACTAAAATTTTACGGATATAGATAAATTTACGCTACCAAACGGCGTCAAATTTAAAACCGTGCTTGCTCGCCAAATCCTGCAAAATTTGATAAAATTTGACGAAACTTAAGCCTAAAGGAGCAAATATGAGCGCTCATCTGTGCCCAAAATGCGGCGAAAACACGATCTACTTCGACGGCATCTGCCACTCATGCCGCCAAAGGCAGAAGCGGGATGAAATTTTAAACCTAAGCGCGGACGAAGTAGAAGCGATGATCTTAAAAATCGCGGATCGTATCGACGAGATCGAAAAATGGGATGAGATTTGCAATGATTTTTGGGCGCTTTTTAGCCTGCTGGATATCCACGATACAAGGATTGCGCGAGCTGCGGCGGCGAAGCAGGTCTACTATCCGCCCGAACTCTACTTCGGCGCGCCTAATGACGTAAGAGACGCGCTCATAGCCAAACTAGACTCGCTACAAGATAACTCCAAAAACTCGCTAAATCACCTTCTATGCTCGCTTGCGTGGCATGGCGACGAAAAAACGGCGGAGCTATTTTACGAGCTGTATAAAAATCCGAGGCCGTGGCGCAAAAAGCTCTACGTAGGCACAGATTTTTACGCGAAAATCGGCGGCTGGAGCTTTGACGAGACGGGCGAGCGCAAATCGCTAGTTTTTGATAAATGCCTTACTGCGGTGCGCGCAAAAGATAGCGCGGAGAAAAACGGCGAGCGCGCGAGCGGCGGCGTAAATTTAAACGCGGATGAGCCCGTGCAGATCGGCGAGCCTACGGGGCAAAAGTGCGAGTTTTGCGGCTGCGAGATACTCAATATGCTGCGCCTAAAGGCCGATGAGCCGCAGCTTGCGTTTTTAAATTTAAAGCATGACGCGATATTTCGCTGCTGCCCGACCTGCGTCGGATCGGTCAGATATTTTTGCAAACGCGGCCCAGACGGCGAGATAGAGCTAAGCCATGATGGCGAAGGTTTCGATGAAAACTACTTTTCGCAGGAGGATTTTGCGCGTCTGTGCGGTATGAAATTTAAGCTAGGAGGCGAAGTGTCGCCGTTTTACGGCTGCTTTAGCGAGCTTGATACGACCGTGGGAGGCTATCCGCAGTGGGTGCAGGACGCCGAGTATCTAGCCTGCCCTAGCTGCGGCGGGACGATGAAGCATCTAGCGCAGATCCCGTTTGGCGAGATGATAGAGGGCGAGGGGGTCATATACGTGCAAATTTGCGAGAAATGCGAGGTTTTGGGTGGCTGTTTTCAGTGCACGTGAGGCAAGTTAATCAGCTATAATGTAAATAAAATTTGATTTAAGGAGAAAATATGGGGTTATTTAGTTTTGGTAAAAAGGCTGAAAAAGCGCAAATTCCAAGCACTTTTGCCGGCAGAGTAGATAAATTTTGGGCGGAATTTAGCGGCATGGTAGACGAGATCAAGGCCGATCTGGCGGCGGAGGAGTTTGAAAAGGCGATGCGAAAGACCGACGAGAAGCTTCGCATCTGCCTTGCCGAGCCCTATTTTATGACGGGGCTCGCGGGCGAGCGGCTCGATCTGGTGCTAACTCCCGAGGGTATGAGACATCGCCTATTTTGGCTAAGCTTCATCAAAAACGCTATGCCAAAGCAGCTTGAAGGTAGAATGCGCTGCACGCTCGGAAAGCCGCGTGCGCCGCGAGGTATCGGCGGGATCGAGATGTACGATACGCGCGTAAGCGCCGAGGAGTCGATGATCTACGCGCAGTTTAACGAAAGCGATGTGGATATTAAAATTTACAACGAAAACCTAGCGGCTCTACTCGCGCAGGACGAGAGCAAGGCCTATAACCTTAGCTTTATCCTGCTTGACAATATGATCGGCGAAACGGCGATCATAAATACGCTAGGCGAGCTTGAGGTGCTGGCCGAGCCCGAAGAAAACGGCGTGCCGCTAAGCGAATTTGCCGATCTGATCGATGAGAAATTCGGTGAAAAAGCCGCGCGCGAACCGCTAAAGAATTTTTTCAGCTACGAGATGGAGCCGCGCAGTAGCGAGGTACGCGAGGACGTGATCGTAGGCACCACCTGCCTAACGGCCATCGTAAATCAGTACCTAAACGGCGAGCGCGACATCTACAACGAAGCCTTCGAGCTCGGTATCAAATTTTGCTTTCTCAGCATTGATAACGGCGGCGACATGCAGGCGGGCTTTGATCTGAGAAACAAGATCGAGGACGAGGAGCTAGAAAGCTGTGGCTCGTTTCTGGAGATAATCGGCGGCGCAACCGGGCAGAAGCGCGCATACATCGATCTCATCTGCTACGACGAGGAAAGGCTGAAAGAAAAGGTAAGCGAGCTTTGCAAAAAATATAGCGCAAATATACAAATCCACGACTTTAAGCGGTAAATTTAGCTACGGGCGTCAAATTTATTTTGGATTTGCGCGCCCACGCTATTTTTATTTTGGCGCTAAATTTTGCTTTTGATGCTGGTTGCGGCGGATTATTCCGACTATTTCTGCTAACTCAAAAGCAAAATTTAACAAACATCTCAGTACAAATAGCTCTAGCCCCCTTGTGCCCTAGCTATATTTTGAAATTTACAGCAGCAAGGCTTATTTGCCCACTCGCCTCAACGCAAATTTTTTAGATACTGGCACGCGCTAAATTCCCCGAGCTTGCAACCTCTATCGTAAAGTTCTTTGGCGGCGTTTTTATTCTTTTCTACGCCCATGCCCTTTTCGTACGCAAAGCCCAAATTTGCACAGGCTAGCGCGCTAGCACCCGAGCAAGCCCGAGTAAAAAGCAAAGCGGCCCTTTCGTAGTCTTTTTCTACGCCCTCGCCCTTAAAATAGCAAACCCCAAGATCGGCGCACGAGCCCACGTGTCCGCGCTCGCAAGAGGCCGCAAATATCTGCGCCGCCTTTGCCGCGTCCTTTTGCACGCCGCCTCCTATCGCGTAGCTTAAGCCAAGATTGTAGCACGCCGTTTCCTCGCCTAGCTCGCAGGCTTTAGCAAACAACTCATTCGTCTTTTTGCCGTCGGGATAGACGCCAAGCCCCTTGCCGTAGCTATACGCTAGGCTCGCGCATCCCTCGCCTACGTCTTTTTCGCAAGCTTTAGCAAAAAGCTCGTTTGCCTTTTTGTGATCCTGCGCCGCGCCCTGCCCGTTTTGATAAAGCAGCCCAAGATACACGCAGGCTTTGTCCGCGCCCAGCTCACAGGCTCTTTCATAGTATCGCACGGATTTCGTAAATACCTTATCAAATTCGTAAAAAAACCCAAGCCCCGCGCAATACATCGCGTTTTTCTCGCCGCCTTCATCGCAGGCAAGCTCTAAGTTTTTAATCGCGACCGAGAGCCTTTTGCAAATCTCGTCGTTTCCCTTCTTGCACTCGTTGCTAAGATCGGCTAGCTCGCCGCCAAAAGCTACCGCCGCAAAAAATATGAGCGAAATCAAACGTCTCATAAACTCAAATTTCCTTTCAAATTTTATAAATTGACCGTCGTAAAGCGCAGAAGCCAAAATGAATGAAGTATAAATTTAAAAAGATTAAAATTCAAATTTGGCTAAAATCGCTATCAAAAAGGAGCGTAAAATGATTTTTGAAGACGAGCTGATTTTCGTCGAGCGTGAAACAAGCGAGATACCGTGGGTAAAAATTTTTACCAAAACGCCGTTTAAGGAGCTAACAGACTGCGACGAAGCAACGCAAAAAAGGGTTTTTGAAGCGGTTTTGACGACCGAAAAAGTAATGAGAAAATTTTATAATCCAACCAAAATAAACATCGCAAGCTTTGCCAACTACGTGCCGCGCGTGCATTTTCACGTGATGGCGAGGTTTGAGAGCGATAGCTTTTTCCCGGAGTCCATGTGGGGTAAAAAGCAGCGCGAAGGCGAGCTAAATTTGCCAGGTTTTGCCGAATTTTCTCAAATTTTAGCGCGCGAGCTAGGCAAAACACGTGAATAAAAAAATACTTCTAACGCTCGCAATCATAGTAGTAGCAGGCGTTTTGGCGGTTTATAAGGCGCGCTGGGACGAGCAGACGCAGACGGAAAATATCAAAAAATTTCTTGACTTCCAAACTCAAATTTTAAATAAAAATATCGAAGAAGAAAAACTCTCTGCGATGACGGTGGCGGCGCTACTAGCGCAAAACGAACACGTAAAAAAATGCATGAGCCAAAACGACCGCCGGATGTGTCTAGAGACGCTTGGCGAATTTACCAAAACGCTCAGCAAGGTGCCGATTTACCAAAATGCCAAATTTCACATCCATACGCCTGAGATGAGGAGCTTTGCTAGGAGCTGGATACCGATGTATAACGACGATCTAACGAACTTTCGCCACCTGCTAGCCGAGGCTAAAAACGGCGTAGCCGCAGGTATCGAGGTCGGTCGAGCGGGAGTTTTCATTAGGTCGGTCGCGCCGATATTTGAGGATAAAAAGATGCTCGGCAGTATCG
Organism: uncultured Campylobacter sp.; assembly: GCA_963519525.1. Classification (GTDB taxonomy): domain Bacteria; phylum Campylobacterota; class Campylobacteria; order Campylobacterales; family Campylobacteraceae; genus Campylobacter_A. The sequence goes on along the minus strand of CAUQOI010000004.1, from coordinate 33,768 downwards.
AGGTACTGCTTGATTTTAAGCATTTGAGCGACTTTTTTGCGCAGCAAGGGCTCGGACTTTTCGTGCTGCTCGACGCTAGCGCCGACTCTCCGTATCAAAACAGCAGCGACGAGGGCATCATCGAAGGCTTTCATTTCGTAAATAAGAGCTACGCAAATTTAAACGTCTTGCCGATGCTAAAGGATATCAAATTTAAAAGCGGAGGATTTTATCAGACGGATTCGCACGCCTTTACCGTTCAGCCGATGAACGACGCAAAGGGCGAGCGAGTGGGATATTTCGTGATTTATTTTAACTCCGACTCAAAGGAGCGAAATTTAGCAAAGCTGGGCGTTTGGTTTGATTAGTCAAGCAGGCTTTTTGAGTACGGCGAAAATTTGTAGGTAAAGACGCTGCCTTTGCCCAGTTCGCTTTTCACGCCGTACTCTACGCCGTTTTTCACGCAGATGCTTTGCACGATGTTTAGCCCAAGGCCAAAGCCGCCCTGCACGCCCTCGTCTCTAACGTAGCGTTTCCAAATTTTACTCGTGTCTTTTATGCCTTCGCCCTCATCCTCGACTACGAGCACGATTTTGCCGCTTTTTTCAAAAAGGCGTAAATTTATTATTCCTCCTTCGCGGCTGTATTTTACGGCGTTGCTTAGGTTGTTATCGATCAGTCTGCCCGCCTCTATCTTGCTCATAAAAATTTGCAAATCAGGCTCGACGAAGTCGTAAATTTTGATATTTTTCGCCATCGCGATACCTCGCATATACCGTGCTCGCTCGAGGCAAAATTCGCTCAAATTTAAAATCTCGGGCGGAAATAAAATATACCCGCGCTTGATGTAGTACTCGGTGTCCTCGTATGTAACTTGCATTTGCTTTAGGGCCGAGCGCATGCGGGTGACGTATTTGTTATCAAGACCCAGCATCTCAAGGTTTATGCCGATGATGCCCAGCGGCGTTTTTAGCTCGTGCATTGCGTCGTTAAAAAAGTTATTCATATATTTTTTAGCGTCTTTATATGGCTTTATCCCGCTAACAAACGACAGATAAAGCGCAAAAAACACGACCACTAGCGCAAAGACAAGAGTTAAAGCCGTAACGAATAAAATCCTAGCCGCGTTTTGCTTTTTGGCTAGCACCAGATAATAAAGCTCGCCGTCCGCGCGAAAATAGGTCTTGTAAAAAATATGGCCGTTTTCTTGCCTGGTGATAAATTTTAAATCGCTCGGGCGCGCGTCTAAATTTGAGACGACCTGCTTTTCTTTTAGATTAAAAATGCCGTATTTATAGGTGAGCGAAATAGGCAAAGTCTCGTTTTTATCGAGCGCTTTGCGGATTTTGCCCTCGTATTCTAGCAACTCGAACATATTTTTCGAGTATTCGTCTTTGGAGCTTAAATTTATGATCTCGTAGCTTTGAAATATAAACAAAGCCATGATGATAAAAGTGGCTAAGATAGGGATTTTAAGATTTTGAAACATCTATCTTATAGCCTAGTCCGCGCGATGATTTTATAAACTCGGGAGTCGTTTTTTGACGGATTTTTAGTATATGCATGCGTACGTCGGCGGGGTCGATCTCCTTGTCGTTCCATACCTCGGCGCGCAGCTGCTCGATGCCTACGAAGCTGTTTTTATGAAAGAGCAAGCACTCGATGATACCGAATTCTATCGTGCTTAGCTCGACAGGCTCACCTTTAAATTTGAGCCGTTTTTTTGCTGTATCGAGGCTAAAGTTTTCATCGATCGCGATCAAGTTTTTATCGTCTCTGCCGTGATATTTTCGCATTAGCTCGTTTACTCTAAATTTGAGTTCGGCTAGCTCAAAGGGCTTTTTTAGATACTCGTTACAGCCCAGTTCGTATCCGACCGCCATATCATCTATATCCACGAGCGAGGTCATTATCATTATAGGCGTTTCACAGCCGATATCTTTGGCGTATTTTATCACCTCGTGCCCGCTGATGTGCGGGACCTTGATATCAAGGATCAGCAGGTGATAAAAGCCCGCCGCTATCTTATCGCAGGCGACTTTGCCGTCTGGCGCCTCATCGACCTCGTAGCCTAGGCTTTCTAGATATTCGCTAACGCTCTCACGATATACGAAGTCGTCTTCAAGCAGTAAAATTTTCATAAATTCTCCGAATTTTATCGCAATATTTTAAGGGAGATGATAGCTAAAAATGATTTTGGATCGTCTGAATTTAAAAAGGCTCGGCGAGTTTACCGAGCCTAGTGCGTCTAGTTTAGCCCAAATTTCACGCGCCCGTGAAAACTTGACCTGCATAAACGATGTAGTATCTTAGCATCACGACGCCGCAGATAACTACAAGAGAGTTTGCTATGATGTAGCCCACTCTATAAGCGTGATTTTTTAGAGCCGTTAGCGCTATGGTGATAGGCGTTAAAAGTCCGATACCCACGACGCCTATCCAAAAGATCAGCGCGTATTGTCCGGTGCTTAGAGCTTGTTTAGCGGCAACCGCACTCGCTCCGCCCTCGAAATACAAGCCCAAAAATAGTATAGCTATAAGCGGTATCTCAAAAAGTACGGCGCGCAAGTCCATAACCAAAAGATACTTTACGTTGTCTTCGTTAAGAAGGTGTTTGAAGCACAAAAGGCCGACTAGGATGTTTGTCGCTACGCCTGAGCTAAAGCCTGATGTTAGGAACAAGATCGGCAGAATCGGCGTGTTCCAAAGCGGAAGCTTCGTAATCGCGCTAAGCAAAAAGCCCGTATAGATACCCACGCCGATCGCAAGACCGAAAAGCGCCAACTCGACTATCTTTGAAAGCGGCGCAAAAGAGCGAATCAGCCTAGAAATAGGACGTAAAATAGCTAGAATTTTATACTTTTCTATCTCTTCTTCGAAAATAATCACCGCAAAAAGGTAAGCCAGCGGCGTATAAAGCAGCAATAACGCAACGCCGATAGACATAACCGAACCGAAGTTGTACTTAATCAAAATCCAGTAAAAACTAAGCGGCTTGCCAAGGTCAAGCACCAAAAGCGCAAGGCCCACGGTGATCGTTATAGGAGCTACTAGAGCGCCCGCCTTTACCATCGCGTCCCAGATGCTACCGTCTTGCTTTTTGTGATAGTTCCACTTAACCAGCAATGCAACCATCATCGCGCCTGCGGACAAGCCCGCCAAAAATAGATAAACCGCTATCGGCCACGGCCAGTAAATTTCATTATATTGCGCTACGCTTCCCCACATATTATTCATGGCTTCCTCCTTTGCGGTTAGCTATCATAGCAAGCTTGGGTTTGGTTTTAAGCTCGGCTTTAGGATAGTAGTGAGATTTGGTATTTAAAATTTTACTTACTTCGCTGTTTGGATCGTTTATATCGCCGAATGCCAAAGCATCGGTCGGACAAACGGTCACGCACGCAGGCTGCTCGCCAATGCTCACTCTAGTTTCAAAGCAAAACGTACATTTGCCTATCTCGCCGGTTTTTGGCTCGACGTAGCGAGCGTCGTAAGGACAGGCTAGGATGCAGTATTTGCAAGATACGCAAGTAGAGTGATCTAGCAGCACTATGCCATCGCTCGTCTGAAAGCTAGCTCCCGTAGGACAAACCGCCACGCACGGAGCGTCCTCGCACATCACGCAGCTGTGTCTACTAAAATCGGTTTTTAAATTTGGAAATTTACCCTTTATCTGCGAATGAACTTGAAGCCTAAAAACGCCTCTAGGCACTTCGTTTTCGCTCCTGCAAGCCACCGAGCAAGCCTGACAGCCTATGCAGAGGTTTTCGTCGTGTATCATTCTATACGCTTTTTTCATCTTTTTTCCTTTATGCTTTTATTATCTTGACGCCGACGTTTCGCACCATCGTAGAAGCCACGGGGCCGATCACGGTAGGATCTAGCAGCTTGCTTTGATTCGTTCCTACGCCGTTCGTGCGTTTTAGTCCGGCGCTTTCGTGGCCGAAACCGTGATAGACGAAAAGCGTATCTTCTCTGATGCCTTCAGTCAGCATCACGTTTGCCTTTTCCTTCGCGGTTTTGCTTTGAAGGGTTATCTTATCGCCGTCTTTTAACCCGTATTTTTTCGCGGTATTGGGATGTATCCAAACGGGCGCGCTACTCATCAGGTCGTTTAAAAATTCGACGTTTTGCGTGTGGCCGTTGGTGTGTATCGGCGTTTTGCCGCTCATTAGGCAAAGCTCCTCGCCGAAAAATACGTCCATGCCCTCAGCGTTTAAGCAGCCGTATCCCGGAAACTGCTTTTCCACTTTTTCGCTAAAGAGCTCTATTTTGCCGCTTTCGGTTTTAAATTTTACCTGCGACTCCATCAGCCCGTCTTCGCCGACAAACTGCGCCGCGCTAGGAAATTTTTTCGTAAATTCTTTTACGCTATCTTTTTCTCTAAACAAAATCCCCGGCACCTTCCACGTGACGTAGCCGTCTTTAACCAGCTTTGCCAAAAGCTCGGCGTTTCCCTTTACTTGTCGCATTCGCCACTCGTCCATCGTATTTGAAGTATATAGCTCGTCTATTTTCATCCTGCGAGCTAGCTCTCTAAAGATATCGTAGCCGTTTTTAGTATCGCCGACGGGATCTACGACCTTATTTCTTATCATATACGCGGGTTTTAGTCCTGATTTATCCTCGATGCCTTCGTCGCGCTCCAGATAGGTGCTCTCAGGCAGTATCACGTCCGCCCATATCGCAAAATCGCTCATATAGATATCCGAGCACACGATAAAATCAAGCTTTTTAAGGCTTTCTATAGTGGTTTGAGTGCCTGCGACGTTTATAGGATGATTAAATCTTATGCTAAACCAGCCTTTTACGGGATAAGGCTTCTCGCTTAGTATGGCTTGCGGGATCTCCATCAAGACGCCGTGACTCCTGCCGACGAATTTATTTACCCCGTCCTCGCCGGCGCCGTCTATCCTAGGGGTTTTAGGCACTTTTATCGCGGCGTCCGGGTTCGTGATCTCGGGGATTAGCTCTTCGCCTGCTAAAGTATTATATAGCTTAGCCTTTTTGCCGCCGAAAATTCCGCCCTTTTTCTCCCAGTTGCCCATCATTGCGTTTGCCGTCATTATGGCTCTGGTGCGGATGTATTCGGCTCTAGTCGTAGTGGTGTTGTGACCGAAGTCGATGATGACTTTAGGTGCGGCTTTCCAGATTTCGCCAGCGATTCGCTCGACCGTTTTTGCAGGTATTCCAGTGATCTTTTCTTGCCACTGCGCAGTGGTGTCTTTGGTCGCTTCTACGACTTTATCAAATCCAATCGTAAATTTCTCTATAAATTCTTTATCGTAGGTGTCGTTTTTTATCCACGTATGGATGAGCGCCAAAACAAATGCCAGATCGGTACCCGGTTTTACGGGTAGCCACTCGTCGGCTTTTGAGGCTACGACGCTAAAACGCGGATCTAAAACTAGCAGCTTCGTATCTTCTTTAGCGGCCATCTTAGCCAGTTTTTTAGCGTCGGCGATGACGATACCCTCAAAAAGATTGTGCCCGAAATTTACGACGTATTTTGCATTGCCGAAGTCTCTTTTTAGCTTCGCATCTCCGTACATATGCGTACAAACCATCTGATAGGTTACGGGACAACAGGATAGGTGCGAGAAGCAATTAGGCGAGCCGTATGCGCTAGCAAAGGTCGTCATTAGCTTGTGCGTTTGGCTAGATTTTGCCGTAAATACAAAACTCTCCGGCCCGTATTTTTCCTTGATTTCTAGCATTTTCTTAGCCACAAGATCTAGCGCCTCGTCCCAGCTCGCCTCGCGCCATTTGTTTTCGCCACGCTCGCCTACTCTGATGAGGGGTTTTACGATGCGCTGCGGATCGTAGAGCTGGTTATGCCCGCTGCCGCCCCTTGCGCACACGGAAGTCGCCGTGCCGCTTACCTTGCCGTTGCCTTGGATGAAGACGGTTTTGCCGTCTACGACCTTGGCCTCGATAGGACAGCGAGAAGAGCACATCTCGCAAAAGCTAAATACGCTTCTGTCGCCGCCTTCTAGCGCTTTAGCGCCGACGGCGCCTAAAGTACCGGGCGCGTAAGTCATCGCAAGCAAGCCCGTGGCCGTGGACGCTTTTAAGAAATTTCGCCTCGAAGTATCCATTTTTTCTCCCTTTTTGAAATAAATTTGCCGAAATCTTAAATAATCAACGTAAATTATACGTAAATTTTTCGTATCAATATAAATTTTAATTGATAACGACTATTTCGTTTTTTAGGGAACAAGCTTAAATCTAACTTCAAATTTGCCAAATTTACAAATATCAAATTTTAAAGGATGATGATATTTGAGCTGCCGTTTACTTAAATTTATAACTTAAAAAGTATTCTTGCGGTTTGCGTCAAAAATTAATTTAATTTTATTTGTATATAATTCGCGTATTTTTTCAAAAAGGCAAATTTAATGAAAAAGCAAATTTACATCATTCACGGCTACGACGCCTCGCCGCAAAGCCACTGGTTTTCTTGGTTTAAAGAAAATATGCGCGGCATTGCCGAGGTGGAAATCTTAAAGATGCCAAACCCGCAAACGCCAAAACTAAGCGAGTGGCTAGAAACGATGACGCAAAACGTAAATTTAGGCGAAAATTCATTTATCATCGCTCACAGCCTGGGCACGATAACTAGCTTAAATTTTCTTAGCGGTTTTGCAAATTTGCCCAAATTTGGCGGTCTAGTCCTCATCTCGCCGTTTGACGAGCCGATTAAGGAATTTGCGATTTTGGATGAGTTTTGCGAACCGCAAATCGCCTACGAAAAGATAAAATCGGCGACGAATTTTATAAAAGTAATAGCCGCAAAAGACGACTATATTGTGCCTTGCGAGCTTAGCCTAAAGGTAGCGAGAAATTTAGGCGTAACGCCCGATATCTTTGAAAAAGGCGGACACTTTATGAGCGCGGACGGCTTTAACGAATTTGAGTTTATATTAAATTTATTTAAACTTAAAGACGAAAAATTATCATAAAATAATAACTAAAAAGTAAGATTATTTAAAAAAAATTACTATAATGTGCATTTTGATTTACTAAATTTATGTTCAAGGATATGTTTTGAGCGAGTTAAAATCCCTATTTTTCAGTATGGCGTCGGCCGTCGTGCTACTTGTTATATTTGCCATCGGTAGCGGCGCGGCGACGATAATAGAAAGCTACTACGACACAAAAAGCGCGTGGGCGGCGGTTTACGGAGCGAGTTGGTTCGCTTTAGTTCAGGTGCTTTTAGGTATAAATTTGGCTTACAATATTTTTAGATACAACCTTTTAAGAAAAGAAAAACTACCCGTTTTGATATTTCACGTTAGCTTTTTGTTTATGCTTTTAGGCGCGGCGATGACGCGATATCTAGGCTTTGAAGGCAACATCCACATCAGAGAAAACGAAACCTCAAACGCGGTATTCGGATCCGTTTCTAGGATAGAAATCGCAGCCGAAAAAGACGGTCAAATTTACTCAAATTCAATCCCGAAACAAATCACTTCCGTCGGCTCAAACGACTTTAACTTGCCGCTTGAAATCGCGGGTAAAAAAGCAAATTTAACCTTTGACGGATACTACAAAAAGGCCGAAACCGAGTACTACGAAGCGGAAAAAGGCGAGCCGCTAGTTAGGCTTGCAGTCTCAAGCCCGGACTCAAAAGAAGAAATAAGCCTGCAAGCCGGCGAAACTCGCGAGGTGGGCGGCGTTAGCTTTGCGTTTGACGCTCAGCCGCTACTTGAAAATTTCGTCAAAATCGAGCTAAAAGAGGGCAAATTTTATCTAACATCAAACCAAAATATCGGCTACTTTACGATGGCGACGAATGAAAAAGGCGAGTACGCGAAAGACCAAGCGACCGAGTTTTTACCGATGCAGCTCTATACGGTCACGGACGTAAATTTCGTTCCAAAATCGCTGCTAACCAAGGCGGCCAAGAGAGTCGTGAGCAAAAACGGCGAATACGACGCATTGGTGGCAAATTTGACGTTTGACGGCCAGACGCAGCAGCTCATGCTCTACGAAAACAGCTACATACCGGCTAAAGCTAAGATCGACGGCGTACTTTTTAACGTTTATTGGGGCTCAAAGATGGTCGAACTTCCTTTTTCTTTAAAGCTTGAAGACTTCGAGCTTAAGCGTTATCCGGGTTCAAATTCGCCAATGAGCTACTCTAGCGACGTTATCGTCGAGGACTCTAGGTCCGGAAACTACCCGTATAAAATTTATATGAACCACGTATTAGATCACGACGGATATAGATTTTTCCAAAGCAGCTACGATCAAGACGAGCTTGGCACAGTGTTATCCGTAAACCGCGACCCGGGCAAGATTCCGACCTATGTCGGCTACTTTTTGCTAGGACTTGGACTATTTTTCAACGTCGTAAATCCTCGCTCGCGCTTTAGAAAACTAGCCAAAAAGATAAACGAAGATGCCGTGAAAAAAGTCGCTAGCTTCGCGCTAATCGCCTGCTTTGCGGCATTTGCCCCAAGCAAAACCTACGCTGTCGATAACGCTAGAAATATCGACGCAAACCATGCCAAAGAGCTTTCGACGCTAATTATCCAAAGCGCAGACGGCAGGATGAAGCCTTTTGATACCGTAGCAAGAGAAATTTTAAACAAAATCCACCGCGGCGATACGCTAGACGGCCTAAACGCAACCCAAGCCATACTTTCGATGATGGTAAACGCCCCGTACTGGCGCGACGTGCCGATAATCTACGTCGGAAATAAAGAGCTAAAAAAGCTAATCGGCATAGACGAAAAGGCCAAATATGCGAGCTATAACGACTTTTTTGCAAGCGATAAAGACGGTAAAATCATCTACAAACTCAACAAATTTGCCGAAGCCGCAAACCGCAAAATGCCGGGCGAGCGAGGCACTTTCGACAAAGACTTGCAAAAAGTGGACGAACGTCTAAATATCCTTTATATGGTGTTTATAGGCGAAGTCTTTACGATGTTTCCAAAAATGGATGATCCAAACAACAAATGGTACGGTATAGCTTCGGCTATGATATATCTTCCTAAAAACGAGAGCGAGCCGATCGGCAGGATGCTAAGAAGCTACTTCACTAGCGTTGCCGAAGCTACAGAAAACAACAACTGGCGCCGTGCAAATCAAGCTCTAGCCGAGATAAAAACCTATCAACAAGAGCACGGCAAAGCGGTCATCCCAGGCGAAAAACGCGTCGAGATGGAGCTGTTTTTTAACGAATATAAAATTTTCGAGTCGCTAACGCCGATATATCTTTTGGCAGGGTTTGGCCTTTTATGCTTCGTGTTTGCCAAGATGGCAAGGCCTAAACTAAATATAAAATGGCTATTTGGTATCGTTTACGGAGTAAATATCTTGGCGTTTTTACTACACACTTTCGGCATCGGCATACGCTGGTATATTTCCGAGCACGCGCCGTGGAGCAACGCCTACGAGTCGATGATATATATCGCTTGGGCGCTTAGCTTATCGGGCCTCGTATTCTCTCGCCAAAGCCCGATAGCCATGGCGCTAACCTCGATTTTAGCGGGCGTTACGCTATTTGTAGCGCACCTTAGCTGGATGGATCCGCAGATCACTACTCTAGTGCCTGTGCTTCAGAGCTACTGGCTAACGATCCACGTTTCAGTCATAACAGCTAGCTACGGATTTTTGGGACTTTGCTCGCTACTTGGTATGTTTACGCTCGTGCTTTTTGCTCTGCAAGGCGGCAAAGAGCATAAGGAAATTTCGCGAAATATCCTAGAGGCCACGCGTATAAACGAGATGGCGATGATACTAGGCCTTAGCCTACTTACGATGGGAAACTTCCTAGGCGGCGTTTGGGCGAACGAAAGCTGGGGTCGATACTGGGGTTGGGATAGCAAGGAGACGTGGGCGCTGGTTTCTATTTTAGTTTATGCGGCGGTTTTACACATCAGATTTATCCCTAAGCTAAACAGCCAGTACGCATTTGCCGTGACTTCGATGTTTGCTTATTGGTCGATCATAATGACCTATTTTGGCGTCAACTTCTACCTAAGCGGCATGCACTCGTATGCTGCGGGCGAGCCGATACCGGTGCCTACTTTCGTATGGGTGGGCGCGCTTTTGATGGTCTTGATCGCGGTTTTGGCGTACTTTAGAAAGCCCGATAAAACAATAAAACTATAATGAATCAAACCCTCATAATAGCGATTTTGGCGGCGATTTTTTTAATAATCGTCGCCGCGCTAATTTTTCTCGTCGTCAAATTTAAACACGGCGACAAAACTACTCAAAATGCACCCGCGGCAAAAGAGGAAAAAGAGCTCACCCTGCAAGATCTAATCAACATCGCCGGCAATCCAAAAAGCGATAAAAACGATCTTTTTGCGGCTTTAAAAATTTTCGCCGCCTCGTTTAAAATCCCGTCCAAACAAAACGGCAAAGCCCCAAGCGACGCAAAAGCTTATCTAAATTTCATCACGATTTTGGCCTCTCACAAAAACGCCGACGCAAAACTGATAGCCTTTATGAGCAACGAGCTAAAAAAGAAAAATCCCGAATACGTAGCCGAGATAGACTACTACGAACAGCTTGGAACCTCGCAAAGAAAAAAGTAAATCAGGTGTCAAATTTAACGTCGCCGTTTGATTTTTAAAGCAGATGATTTTATTTTTACCTAAGCAAATTTGACGCAAAAGTAGCGCTTGAAAGGCAAATTTAAGTCAAGAATCAAAAAAGCGCCTTGGCTTTGAGAGCCGCTACGATTTTATTTCACAAACGGCAGTTCAAATTTAATCCACTCGTAGTCAAGTCCAATCTTCGTCGCGGCCTCGTAGCAAATCGCGCTAAGAAGCCCCGCAAAAAGCCCTGCTAGCATATCGTCGCCCATCACGCCAAGCCCGCCCTTGACATTCCTATCGATGCGCCCGATCACGGAAGGTTTCCAGATATCAAACACCCTAAAAAACAGAACCGAGAGCGCAAACTGCACCGCCGTGGCGCCGCTGATAGATATCGCCAACCAAACGCCCGCAACCTCGTCTATAACGATGCTGCCGTGATCGTGCACGCCGGTTTTTGCTTCATAATCGTCGATAATCTTTATGCTATATAAAAAAAGGCAAATCGAAACCAAAAATAACGTGGAAGCGGGCAAGATCATCAAAATCCCAAATGCCGCGACCGCGCCCGCTATCGAGCCTACCGTGCCGGGAGCTTTGGGGCTTAGGCCGGCGCCGAAAAAAGTTAAAAATAACCTTTGCATAATTTTCCTTGAAATCAAATTTAAATCATCATCGGCGCATTTTTACTCGCCGATTTTTAGTGCGATTTTAGCAAATTTAGCTTGCAAATTTCAAAATTCGGACGTCAAATTTGCGCCAAGCTCGGATATTTTCAAATTTGCAAGCACGAGCCGCTAAATTTGAAGCAAAAGCGCAAATTTTACCCAGACTTTTGGCTCGTAAATTTTGACCGCAAGCACACCCACGCACTGCGCAAAAACCCACACCTTTAAAACGTCAAATTTGACGCCAAATACGGCACGACGTCTCTTGCAAACAAAGCCGCAGCCTAACACCATAAATAAACAATACTAAATTTTGAGTTTTTGCGGTGCGGGTCTGGGCGAGTAAATTTAAAGCCAGAATTTACAAAAACTTGGTTAAAAATTTGAGCGCAAGAATTTTAGCCGTAGTATCGTGGGACAAATTTAAATGCCTTACTTCGTTTACGGCTCAAATTTAGCAAATATAAAACGCGCGCTAAATTTTACCGACTCCGCCAAAGATGCCTGCTAGCTGGGCTGCTTTTGCCAAAATCTCGGAAAGCAAATTTAAGTCAGCGACGTCGTCTGATAAAGCTTCATCAAATTTTCGTAAAACTCCCTCTCCGTCTGCTTTTCAAGCAGTCCGTTGCTAGGGAAAAGATCGTCGCAAAGCTTTTGGATATTTTCAAATCGATTCGGGAAAAGCTCGCTCAGTATCATCGCCGAGATGTCGCGCCGCATGAGGATCGCAGGCGGCAAGATACCCGCTAGCAGTAGCGTTTTTAGCGTCTGGGCGTGGTATTTGATATGGTGATGCTGGCCGTGCGGGCAGGTCTTAGTGCTAACTAGCGTCTTGCACTCGTCGCAGTAGACGAGCTCGGGCAGCACGACGATGTCTAAATTTAGATCGTTTTTATAGCGTTCTAGCACCGTGTGAGCGACGTTGTGATCGTAAAACATCCCGATACCGGCGTGATTTTGCCCAACTATGAGCTTATGGGCGCCCAGTCTATGCGCCGCGATGCACTCTAGCGTCGGGTTTAGGTGCGAGCTAAAGAGATTTGAGTTCTCAAAAGGCACGATGATCAGGCGGTTTTTGGGGACGTAGTTTTGGATGAAGTATTCCAGCACGCTTTTTTTGAGCGAAAAGCTCATCATCTCGTCCGCACCGTGGCTTTTTAGCAAAAATAGCAACACCAGATCGGAGCTATCTATCGTCATCCTAATCAGGCGCTCGTGCGCGCGATTAAATGGCTCCGCAGTTAGCATGATCGCCGAGATTTTGCGGACGTTTTGCTCCCTTTTGACCTCTTCGATGAGTTTTCTTACCTCGGCTAGCTTGTCGTCGTAGATTTTTATCTCGCCGCTTACGGCCAGTTCGCCGCTTTGGCTTTGCTGTGCGGGCGCGGCTTCGTTAGCGCGAAAGATATTTTGCGAGCTTTTCTCGGCGTTAAATTTAAAAACCTCGCCGACCTCGATATATCCCACGACCTTGCCGCCGCTGATAAGCTCGATATGATCGCCTTTTGAGGCGTTTTTTATCGTTTTTTGGTTGCGCTTGCCGTGCGGAGCGAAGACGAAAGTGTATGGCATCGGCTCGCCGGCTAAAAAGCCCGTCTCATATATCTCGTTCGCCTCTTTTTCGTTCATCAGGCGGTTAAATTTGCTAAAAATTTGATTTTCTATGAGATCAAGCGCGCCGAAAGCCTCGTCGTTTATCCAAACGGCGTTATTTTTTCTTGACGACGTCATATTTTTTCCTCTTTTCCCAAAGCGATTTGCGCGAGATGCCTAGCTTTTTGCTAAGCTCGGTGTCAGGGTATTTGTCCTGATAGTTTACGATGATGTGCTTGATGTAGTCGTCGATCGTCAAAATTTCGTCGATTTGGAAATTTTTCTCGTCGCTTGCGATGTTTAGCGTCTCCATCGGCGCTTCTTCGTTAGGATTGGTCGAGCTTGCGATGAGCTTGCGTTTAGCGGCGAGAGATATGATCTGATTTTTGGCCTCTTGACGTAAAATTTGAAAATTTGAAAAATACAAAAGCGTGCGCGGATTTGCCGCGGCGATAGCTTCTACGTCGATGCCGGGTTCTAGCGGGACGTATTTGAAGCTCAAATTTAGCGCCTTTGCGTACTCAAAAACGAAATTATCGGCGTTTATCATTTTATTGCACTTGATGAGAAGCGGCAACTTTATGCGCTTAAAGTCGAAATTTAGCGCCGAGACGGCCTTAAAATGATAGTTTAGGTAGTCCTGATAGGTTTTTATAAACGTTTGCAGCCGCCTAAACTCCTCGAAATGCTTGATCTTTCGCACCAGCTCCTCGATCATAAACGGCTTTTGTATGTAGTCGCTAGCGCCCGCTTTTATCGGGATCGAGACGGTGTCGTTGCTGATGTACGTGATGAGCAGGATGACGACGGAGTCTTTAAATTTTTGTATGATTTTTAGCGTGTCGTCGCCCGCAAACGCGCTAGAGAGCAGCACCACGTCAAAGTGTACGTCCTTGGCGCCCTCCTTTGCCCTCTGCTCGGGCTCGCTTTTCATCGCCTCCGCCGCGCTCCTTGCGATCTCGCACTCGTAGCCTAGATTTTCTAGCTTTGATGCAATGCTTTGGGCTAGGTAGATTTCGTTTTCTATTATCAAAACTCTCATTTTTTTACTTTCGTCGTTTTATTTTTGCGTCCAGTCGTAAATTTTTAGACTAGCAGACGCCGTGGCGGCTATGCCTTCGCCTCGCCCCGTAAAGCCTAGCTTCTCAGTCGTCGTGGCCTTTACGTTTATGCGGCTCGGGGTTAAATTTAGCGCATTTGCGATGTTTATTTCCATCGCGGATTTAAATTTACTAAGCTTTGGCCGCTCGGCGATAACTGTGACGTCGGCGTTTATCAGCTCAAAACCGACGCTTTGAACAAGCCTATATGCTTCTTTTAGTAACATAGCCGAGTCCGCTCCTTTAAATTTATCGTCGGTGTCGGGAAAATGCTCGCCTATATCACCCAGACCGGCTGCTCCTAGCACCGCGTCGATGAGCGCGTGGATAGCCACGTCGCCGTCGGAATGAGCCTTTAAATTTCTTTCAAAAGGGATTTTTTCGCCGCCGATTGTTACGAAACTTCCCTCTTTTTTCTCTTCTTCAAAGGCATGCACGTCAAAACCGTTTCCGACGTAAATTTCGCTTGAGGGCGCGCTAAGGCCGCAAATTTTAGCTAGATCGTCTTTAAATGTGATTTTTCTCGCGTTTTCGTCGCCTTGCACGTACCAAATTTTACCGCCCGCAGCCGCTATCGCCGAGCTATCGTCGGTGTAAATTTGACCTGATTCAAGCGCGCTTTTTAGCATCGCCGTGCGCGAGAGCTGCGGAGTTTGGATGAGCTTGATCTGCTCTCTATCTACAGCATTGGCACCCAGATAAACGGTATCTGGCACCTTTAGCGCAGGCACGACGCAGTCGGCATTTTGGATGCCGCCTATTATGCGAGAAAAAAGCTCCGCGCTAATCATCGGACGAGCGATGTCGCTAACTAAAACGAATTCGCTTTGAACGAGCTTAAGAGCGTTTTTTAGGCTCTCTTGACGCGTCGCACCGCCTTTTACGAAGCGGTACGACGGGGCAAATTTGCTCATATATTTTTCCTCGTTTGAGGCGATGATTATCTCTTTAAAAGCGTAGTGCGAGCTTAAATTTTTAGCGGCAAAGAGCCATAGCGGATCGCCTCCGACGCGCAACCACTGCTTTTTAACGGGCATTTCAAAACGGCTAGAGCTTCCGGCTCCAAGCATTATCAGCGTAACGTCTAGCAAAATTTCTCCTTTGGCGAAGTGTTACGATATTATACATCCTAAAAGCTTGTTTTTATCTTTTTTGAGTAAGATTAGAACCAAAATTTTAAGGAGCGAAACATGAAAGAATTTCGGGTCAAATTTGACTCCGCCGACAAAACTCCGACGCAGATGTACTACGCTAAAAAGGATGTTATAACGCCCGAGATGAACTACGTAGCGCAGGCTGAAGCACTAAATCCCGAGCTCGTTAGAAGCGAGGTCGCCGCGGGCAAGATGATAATCCCCGCCAACATCCATCACGAAAATTTGCTCCCGATGGCGATCGGCAGGGAGGCCAAAACCAAAATCAACGCAAATATCGGCAACTCAAGCCTAAGCAGCGATATAGACGCCGAGCTTGAAAAGCTGCAAATTTGCCTAAAATACGGCGCCGACACGGTCATGGATCTAAGCACGGGCGGCGATTTGGATGCGATCAGAAGCGCCATAATCGCAAACTCGACCGTCCCCATAGGCACCGTGCCGATGTATCAGATCATCCACGATATAAAAGAGGTCGAAAATTTAACCGCTAGCGACATCCTAAAAACGCTTGAAAAACAGGCGCGCCAGGGCGTTAGCTACTTTACGATACATGCGGGCTTTTTGCTCAAATTTATGCCGCTAGTCGCAAAGCGCAAGATGGGTATCGTTAGCCGCGGCGGTAGCCTAACTGCTAGCTGGATGATGCACCATCACAAAGAAAACCCGTTTTACGAGGCTTTTGACGATATTTTAGAAATTTGCGCCGCTCACGACGTCGCGCTGTCTCTAGGCGACGGGCTGCGTCCGGGCTGCTTATATGACGCGACTGATGAAGCTCAGCTTAGCGAGCTACGCGTTTTAGGCGAGCTAACGCTGCGCGCATGGGAGAAAAACGTGCAGGTGATGATCGAGGGGCCGGGTCATATTCCTTTAAACCAAATAGAGTATAATATGAAAATCGAACGCGAGCTGTGCCACGGCGCGCCTTTTTACGTGCTAGGACCGCTGCCTACGGACATCGGCGCGGGGTATGATCACATCACTTCGGCTATCGGCGGGACGATGGCGGCCTTTTACGGAGCCTCGATGCTGTGCTACGTGACGCCTAAAGAGCACCTTGGTTTGCCAAACTCAAACGATGTGAGAGAGGGCATCGTAGCGCATAAGATCGCCGCTCACGCAGCCGACGTCGCGCTAGGCAAAGCAGGCGCGATAGAGCGAGATCACGCGATGAGCGATGCTAGATACGCTTTTGACTGGAACAGGCAGTTTGAGCTAAGCCTAGATCCCGAAAGGGCGCGCGAGCTACACGATGAGAGCTTGCCGCAAGAGTCGTTTAAAAAGGCGGAATTTTGCTCGATGTGCGGACCTAAATTTTGCGCGTATAAAATTTCGAAAAATCTAACGAAGGAGAAAAATGTTAAGTAAAGAGGATGTCTTAAATAGACTAAAAGGCGTGATATATCCGGGCTTTGAGAAAGATATCGTGAGCTTTGGATTCGTAAAAAACGTCGAAATCGGCGAGAAAATTTTAATCGAGGTCGAGATCGTAAGCTCAAATCCGGACGTAGCAAACGAGCTGCGAACCGACATAAAGCGCGTGATGGGCTCAAACGAGTGCGTCATAAACATCATCCAGCCAAAAATCCCAGAGGAAAAAAGTAACACTCAAAGCGGTAAAAACATCGCTCCGCAGATCAAAAATTTCGTAATGGTAAGCTCGGGCAAAGGCGGCGTGGGTAAGAGCACTACGACGCTAAATTTAGCCATCTCGATGGCAAAGCTAGGCAAAAAAGTAGGCATCCTAGACGCCGACATCTACGGACCAAACATCCCTAGAATGCTCGGCGAAGTAGGCACGCAGCCTCAAGTCGTCGGCAACAAGCTAAAACCGATCCTAACTCACGGCGTGGAGATGATGAGTATGGGCGTGCTAATGGAAGAAGGCATGAGCCTCATCTGGCGCGGCTCGATGATCATGAAAGCTATCGAGCAGCTGCTAAAAGACGTATTTTGGAGCGAGCTGGACGTTCTATTTCTCGATATGCCTCCGGGAACGGGCGACGCGCAGCTAACTCTAGCCCAAAGCGTACCCGTAACTGCTGGCGTGTGCGTCACGACGCCGCAAGTGGTAGCGCTTGATGATAGCAAAAGAGCGCTAGATATGTTTGAGAAGCTTCACATACCGATCGCAGGCATCGTGGAAAACATGAGCGGATTTATCTGCCCTGAAAGCGGCAAGGAGTATGATATATTCGGCAAAGGCACGACCGAGGAAGTAGCAAAAGCCTACGGTACCGAAGTGCTGGCCGAGATACCTATCGAGCCGGCTGTTCGCGTGGGCGGCGACAGCGGCAAGCCGGTGAGCTTTTACGAGCCAAACTCCGTCACGGCTAAACGCTACGAAAAAGCGGCGGCTAGACTGTGGGAGATAATCGAAAATATCAACAATGACGGCGGCGCGGACAACTCGTCTATCCAGCCCGTGATGGACGGCAAGAGCGCTTGCTCGAAGTAAAATTTAAAATCTAAAGCCCGAATTTACTCAAATTTGGGCTTTAACTCTCGCAAATTTACAAATTTAGGAGAACGACGATGAAAGCGATCGTAACGGTGATCGGTAAGGACAAAGTTGGCATTGTAGCGGGCGTTTCGGCTAAGCTAGCGCAGCTTGGGCTAAACATAGACGACATCAGCCAGACGGTTTTGGATGAGTTTTTTACGATGATGGCGGTGGTTTCCAGCGACGAAAAGCAGGACTTCACGGCCCTACGCGAGGAGCTAAACGAGCTAGGCGAAAAGCTAAAAGTTAAAATCAACATCCAAAGCTCGGCGATCTTTGACGCCATGCACAACATCTAAGGCCCCAATATGGACATCAAAAACGTAACCGAAACGATCGCGATGATCGAGGAGCAAAATTTCGACATCCGCACGATCACGATGGGCATCAGCCTGCTTGACTGCATCGATCCCGATATCGACAAGGCGGCGGAGAAAATTTACGCCAAGATCACAGACAAGTCGCGCGATCTGGTAAAGGTCGGCAATGAAATTTCGGCAGAGCTTGGCATCCCGATCGTAAATAAGCGCGTCTGCGTAACGCCTATCGCCATCATCGGCGCGGCGACGGATGCCGTAGACTACGTCCCGCTAGCAAAAGCGATGGACGAGGCGGCGCAAAAGGTCGGTATCGACTTTATCGGCGGCTTTTCGGCGCTAGTGCAAAAGGGCTACGCAAAGGGCGATAAAATTTTAATCGACTCCATCCCCGCCGCGCTCGCCGCGACGCAGAAGGTCTGCTCGTCGGTAAATATCGGCTCAACCAAAACCGGCATAAATATGAGCGCGGTCGCCGATATGGGACGCGTGATAAAAGAAACCGCGCGGCTTTCAGATCTTGGCGCTGCAAAGCTAGTCGTGTTTGCCAACGCCGTCGAGGATAATCCCTTTATGGCGGGCGCATTTCACGGCGTGGGCGAGGCCGAAGTCGTCATAAACGTGGGCGTCAGCGGCCCCGGCGTCGTAAAACGCGCGCTTGAAAAGGTGCGCGGAGCAAGCTTTGACGTGGTCGCCGAGACCGTGAAAAAGACGGCGTTTAAAATCACGCGTATCGGACAGCTCGTAGGACAAATGGCGTCCGAGCGGCTAGGAGTGAAATTTGGCATCGTCGATCTCTCGCTAGCCCCAACCCCGGCGGTGGGCGACTCGGTCGCGCGCGTGCTTGAGGAGATGGGGCTAGAACGCGTCGGCACGCACGGTACGACGGCTGCGCTTGCGCTGCTAAACGACGCGGTCAAAAAGGGCGGAGTGATGGCGTGCAACCAAGTAGGCGGGCTTAGCGGCGCGTTTATCCCCGTCTCCGAAGACGAGGGCATGATCGCCGCAGTGCGCGCAGGATCGCTAAATTTGGAAAAGCTCGAAGCGATGACCGCGATCTGCTCGGTGGGGCTCGATATGATCGCGATCCCACAGGATACGCCCGAGCAGACGATCGCGGCGATCATAGCCGACGAGGCCGCGATCGGCGTGATAAATCAAAAAACGACCGCCGTGCGCATCATCCCAAAGGGCAAAGAGGGCGACACGCTGGAGTTTGGCGGGTTGCTCGGCAGCGCGCCCGTGATGAGCGTAAATAAAAACTCCTCGGCGGACTTCATCGCCCGCGGCGGCCAGATCCCAGCACCTATTCATAGTTTTAAAAACTAAATTTACAAAGTCCGCTCAAATTTGCGGACTTTATACTTTCAAATTTATACGCGACATTTAAATATCTTTTAGTTAAAATAACATCGAAAATTTACGTTAAGGATCTATAAATGAAAATTTTACGTTTTTTAGCGGCGCTTTGTTTTGGCGCGGCGGTAGCATCGGCGGCTGGTGACGGCAAGGTAACGAGCATCGATATTTACGTGACGCCGTACTATTCGGCAAATGCCGGCAAGGCTGAACATGTAAAGGTTTACGACAAGATCGACGGTCTGCTTAAAAGCGGAACGCTAGAAGACTTTAAAAGCGCAGAAAAGATCGTGCAGGACGCTCCGCAGATGGTCACGCCGATGACTCTTTTCGTGCTTTCGGCTCGCGCTTACGATCTTGGCCTACGCGACGATGCGGTGTTTTGGTTTTACAACGCCAAAAACCGCGCAATCTTGCTAAGAGAGGTTATAAATTTGGGCGACGGTAGATTTTTTGAGGTCAAAAGCGCGATAGGAGCGTTTATCAAGCTAATTGGCGACGTGGTAAATCCATACGCGTTTTGCGACATCAAAAAACAGCAAGATATCGCCGCAAAGTCGCTCGAGTGGAGCAAAGCAAACATCTATGAAGCTATGTTTTTACCGGAGTTTGCGTCGCCCCACGCAGATAGAAAAGAAGCGCTCGCAAAAGCAATCGAGGCTCTAGAAGCACGTGCACAAAAAGAAAAAGATTATTTTCTGGATGATGAAAATTTGGCTAAATTTAAAGCCATACGCAAGCAAAATAGAACCGACGAGAGGTTTTGTTTTTAAAAAGCCGTTTTAGATTTTTCTAAAACGGCACAAATTTGTGAGCTATGCGTCGCGGCAGTAGTCGCTCGGATCTTTTTCGTGCGTGATCCTATTTCGTAAATCTCGCCTCATAAGCTCGATAGACCAAAACCATAGCGCACGTCCTGCAAACTCTTAAATTGCGATATTTTAATCAGCGATACCCGAGTTATATCTCAAAAAGCATAAGGTGGACCCAAGAAAATCCTTAAGCAGTCGATCACATGAGCCGTTATGATCGACTTTTCAGTCTTATGGGCGGTATTAAACATATCTATCCATAGAACTTCTTGGCGAAAGCGGAAATGCCGACTCCTACTTAACAAAAACCGAGATTGTGCATTTCTAATAAATAAATTTTATTTTGTTTAATATTAATTATTTCAATTTACGTTAAATTTATATATAGACTGACTCTATAGTCTGTTTAAACAAATTATGCAAAACTATCACAAATTGCCTCATTTAACCGCAATATATCACCTCTACACCACCAATACCAAAGCCGTATAAATAATCAAAACAATACGCAATACCTGCATATAAATACTTAATCAAACTCAATAAGGCTAAATTTAAAAATTATATTTACTATTGACTATATCAAATCTACTTTTATTAACAAATACTTATATATTTAATACAATATAATAATAATCTTAAATATTTAATTAATATTTTAGTTTAAACATTTTATAATTTCATACTTTTATACAAAGGAGTAAGATGTATTGTTCTAATTTTAAGAAGGCATTTGTGCTCTCGATGGTAACATGCGGCTTTTTATTACCAAGTATTTGCGAAGCGCAATATATAGAGCCTGGTAAAATAGGCGACATAAAAAGTTGGGAAACAGACGAGTATAAAGCGTACTGGGGTCTAGGTGGCATGAACGCATCGGTAGCCTACGCCAAAGGCGCCACCGGCAAGGGAGTAAAACTAGGAGTGGTAGATTCTGGTATGCTTCTAAGCCATCAAGAATTCGCAGGCGGCAGGATTACAGGAACGACCGCGAAGGGCGAATACTCCAAAAACGGTATGCGTTATCCAGATGCAGAATACGGCAACGCGCCCTTTAAACAAAAAAATAGCGATGAAAAAGATAGGACAAATAAGGGTGAATTTAAAAAAGGGCAAAAATTTGAAACCAACGGAGATTGGATAGCCGGCATAAATGACTCTCACGGTACGCATGTAGGAGGTACGATAGCTGCAAACCGCGACGGTAGCGGCACGCATGGAGTAGCATGGGAATCAAGATTATACTCTGGAAATACGGGCGGAAACGACGGCATGACCTACGGTCCAAATCAAGACTATGGATACTTCTATGCCGTATATAACGAGCTTGCTAAATCAGGCGTAAGAGCGATAAATAATAGCTGGGGGTCAAATAGAAGGGTAAATTCCTCCTATCCTGGAGCAGATGGCTACAGCGGCACCCCCGGCACGGCAACAAATCCTACTGAGCCTAAACATCATCTATATTTAAGAGATCTAAATGCAGCCAAAAAAGCTTATTATCAGTTCGTAGCGGACGGCCAAAAAAATTTTATGGACGCCGCATACGAAGTAGCAAAAAAATACAGAAT
The DNA here is from genome assembly GCA_963519525.1 of uncultured Campylobacter sp. Taxonomy (GTDB): domain Bacteria; phylum Campylobacterota; class Campylobacteria; order Campylobacterales; family Campylobacteraceae; genus Campylobacter_A. The sequence goes on along the minus strand of CAUQOI010000004.1, from coordinate 12,150 downwards.
AATCCAAGTTTTTACCGCAGGCAACAGAGACGGTATGGAAGAATCCTACACAAGAGCGATGCTACCATATTTTCGCCCCGATGCTGAAAAACTATGGCTAAACGTAACAGGACAAACTGAGGGCAGCGCTCAAAGATTTAACACTGCTGGACACTCTAAATGGTGGACCATAGCAGCACCTGGAGAAAAAATAAAATCCCCTGTCGTAGACGTAAAAACCGGCAAGGCCGGATATGACTCTTGGGACGGCACATCGATGGCAGCGCCTCACGTAACGGGAGCTTTGGGCGTCATAATGTCTAGATATAGCTACATGACCAACGAGCAAGCAAGAGATGTCTTACTAACGACGGCGAGACAGACGAAGTACTCATTCAAAAAGAATGATACCAGCAAGCTTTCGGGCTGGACGAGCGAGCATGGAGTACCTGATAAGAGATGGGGTTGGGGCATAGTAGATATCGGTAGAGCAATGTTTGGACCAGGTCAGTTTTTAGGTAAATTTGACGTAAATATGGACGTAGATGACGTCTGGTCTAACGACATCTCTGATAAAGCGATAAAATTTAGAAAAACCGAGGACGATGCGGACGCAGCGGCCTGGGCAGTGCGCAAAGCACAGCTTGATGCCAAGGGCGGAAATTTGACCGCAGAAGAAAGAGCTGAATACAACATAGAGCTAGCCAGAGAACAAGCAAGAGTATATAGGGCAGCGGAGGGCTATAAAGGAACGCTTATAAAAAGAGGTAGCGGCACGCTTACGCTTGCCGGCGATAACACCTATAGCGGCGATACCGTCATAAAAGACGGGCAGATCACGGCGCTAAATCAATCTTTAAAAAATAGCAACGTGATAGTAGAAAACGGCGGTGCTTTAAAGATTAAAAAGAGCCTAACCGTCCAAGAGGTCAAAACCGATATGCTCCAAAGGCCGAAAGAATTCATAAATAAAACTAGAGCCGCTACTTCAGATACCGTCACGGCGACGATAAAGCAAGGCGGCAGATACGTCATATCGCACCCCGGCATAGTCGGCATGTCTTCGGCAGGAGCTACGAATTTAAACCTTACGTTTGAAAAAAACTCTATCATAGATCTAGAAAATCCTCTTTTTGAAGACGCACAAAAGATGTATAAGGATCCTACAAAATCAAAGAAATATTGGGTTGAAGGTAGCTTCCAAGGCTATGATCAAACTATGTTAAGAGAATATGCGTTTTTTGATTTAGTTAAAAATTTTAACGATTCCAAACTAGAGCTCACCGTCAAGAAGAGCAGCAAGGGTATGGTGGATTTTGCAAAGAGTAAAAATCAAAAACTTATCGCCGCCGCAATAGAGAACTCGAGCAATCAACCCGCCCTATTGAGCGCCTTTAGGAGTAGGCCTGCGGTACTAACGAGCGATCTGTATAGAAATTTCATCTTCGCTACGCCTCAGCAAGCCTCCGATACACTCAAAACATTTGCAAACGAAGCAAATTTTGCCGCTCAAAACGCAGCCGTGATTGATAATATATTGATCCGAAACGCCGTTTTAAACCGCAAAAGAGACTTTAATGCATTAAACATGGATGATAAAGAGACGGGAATTAACTTCTGGTCGAACACTGCAGGAAACGTCATGAAATTCGACTCAGACGAAGGAAGCGGAGAATTTAAATCCACATCCGTGACGCAACTTTTCGGCTTAGACGGTGCGCTAAATGAAAGCTTAAGGCTGGGAGCCGTGCTGGGTGCAGGAAAAAGCAAGACCAAAGAAGACGGTAGCAAAGAATTTGACCATACAAATAAACACGTTGGTATTTATGCGCAAATTAGCCTAGAATCTGTCAAATTTGATCTAGGTACCGTATATACGGACATAAAGCGCAAAAAAACCGGCAGCTCTACGATAGTTCAATACACGGCAAACAATGCCGCTAAAAGCAACGAAAAGCTTGTCAACATGTTTGCTAGCGCGACATACGGCGGCTTTAACGGCGAAAATTTCGAGATAAATCCGTATCTGGGTGTTTCCCGTATCTATGCTAGAGCTGGCGGTATGAGCGAAAACGTAGGTCCGTTTACGATGAGTACGGATAAAAAATCTAGAAATATGAATATCCTAACGGCAGGCATCAGTCCGAGCGTGCCGTTTAAAATAGGCAGCATGAATTCGTCTGCACAGTTTGATCTAGCCTATAATAGATTTTTCGGCGACACTAGACCGGGTGCAGGAGTAAACGTCGCGAGTGCTGGATATGTGGATCTAGAGGGCAAAGAGCTTAAAGATTTCGCCACCGTGGGCGCCGGCGTGGAAACCATGATATCTAAAAACACAAGCCTAAGGCTATCATACATCGGTGCATTCGGCAACGACGTAAAATCAAATAGCTTAAACGCCAAGATTGAGATTTCATTTTAATTTTAACAAGTTATCCGTCAAAGTTCTTGGCGGATAACTTAAGCTAAAGTATTTCAATACTCACACCCTCGCCGCAGCGCATGATATCCTACAAAATACCACCCAATCGGCACCAATAGATTAACTACAGCCCCACCCTGCTCGCCCAGCTTCTGCGCTAATTTTTCCCAAAGCTCGCTTAGGCTTAAGATATCGTTGTGCCCGGCGTTTAGCTCGTAAATTTTATCTCCCGGTTTTAGAAATTTAAATAGCCTGCGCGAGTTATCCACGCCGATTAGCTCGTCATGCTCGCCGTGAAATATCGTCACCGGCCCGCCAAAACCGCCCACAAACTCAAACGTAGGGATTTTATATTTGATTAAAAATTTCGGCACGAACGGCATTTTCTCCCGCGCTAGCTCCTCTAGGCTAAAATAAGGCGCGATCAAAACTAGCCGCTTAGTGCGGTATTTCTGCGCCGCGCGAGCCGCTAGCCCGCTACCTACAGAATAGCCGACCGCCGTGACCTCGCCCGCGTCATACTCCCGCAAAACCAGCTGCATCATCGCGTCCGCATCCGCGTAAAGCTGCTCCTGTGAGCCTATCTCGCCGCCGCTCTTGCCGTAGCCTCGGTAGTCAAACAGGTAAAAATCATAGCCCAAATCCGTAAAATGCTGCGCATAATTGCCCCAGCCTTGCAGATTGCCCGCATTGCCGTGGAAAAATATCGCCGCGCCGTTTTTCGCTTTTCGTTCGCCGTTCGCATCGCGCGCGTCGCCGTAAATTTGCTCGCTGCCCCTACTCTGCGCTAAAAATTTTAGCCCGCTTATCCACGTGCCATCCGCGTCTAGTCTTATCTCCTCAAACGGCTGATCAAAGCTAAAATCATGGTTTGGCTCTAGCTTGCTCGGGAAAAATATCAGCCGCTCTTGAAAAAAATAAAGCAGCGCCAAAACCGCGACATAGACTACTAAAAATATTATACAAAGCCGAAAAATCGTTTTCACTTTTGTCCTTTAAATTTATTTGCGCCGGATTTTCTCCGCTCAAAAAATATCCTAACTCTCTCGCCGCTCTGGCTTCCGAATTTCTCCCGCGCCGCCAGCCTGATCTCATCCGCTAGCCGTTCAAAATAGCTATTATCTCCAAATAGATAAATTTGCTTATAAAGCGGCAAAAGCGCCGGAAAATTTCGCCCGACAAAGGCTAGGATTTTATCTCTAAAATTTGGATAAAGATTTAGCCTATCAAACCACATCTCGTCCGCCGCGTCGCCGTAGTGAGATATGATATCAAAAACGGGCGTGATCTGCGGGAAAATCGGCGCGACGAAGATATATGTTTTCACTTCTGCGGAGCGCAGCTTTTTTATCGCCGCGATCCGTGCCACGACGGAACTTGCGCGAGGCTCGAGCATACGGCGCAGTTTTTCGTCTATCACGCTCAAACTCACGCCTACGCGGACGTTTGGCATGGTTTGCAACAGGTCTATATCGCGCGTCACGAGGTTTGATTTGGTTAAAATTTGCAGGTTTATATCCGAGCCCGCAACCGCCTCGAGGACTTTGCGCGTAGCTCCAAAGCGCGCCTCGTACGGGTTGTAGCAGTCCGTAACCGAGCTCATAAATACGCGCTCGACGCCGTGCAAGCCTGCAAATTTAACTAGGCTCGCCGCGTCAAAATCCTTCACGTCCAAAAACTCGCCCCACGCATCCTCGTGCCCGGTGACGCCGCGCATAAACTCGGCGTAGCAGTAGATGCAGCCGTGCGGGCAGCCTACGTACGGGTTGATCGCGTAGCCTCCGCTGCCGATTTTGGAGCGAGAGAGGATGTTTTTGGCACGGATTTTTGCGATGCGCATTTTTGTTTCGGCCTTTGATTGCGTGGATTTTATGGTGGATTTTAGCGAAATTTTACGGGCTAAACTCAAATTTGAACAAATTTGAGCGGCTACAAAAGAATTTTGGAAGCTAGGCTTTTTGCCTTCAGTGCTCAAATTTAAACTCGTCAAATTTGACTTTGACCGCTAAATTTGACTCAAATTTGAGTAGCAAAAACGATAAAAATTTAAATTTGATCCGCTCCCGACGTAGGTTTTTAAAGATAATTTCCGCCGAAAGCCCGAGCGACGACCTTATTTTTGCCGCTATTTTTGCCTTCGTAGAGTAGCTTATCGGCTTGTTTTATCACAGTTTCCACGTCTTTTACGGCTTTGACGTTAAAGTTAACTAGCCCAAAGGTCGCGGACGTTTTAGCGCTCTTGCCTTCAAACTCTAGCTGCGTCTCGGCGATCTTACGCCTAATACGCTCAAAAGTATGCTCCGAGTTTTCGAGATTTATATCCGATAAAAATATCAAAAACTCCTCGCCGCCCCAGCGATACACCAGATCGCCCTCGCGCAGACTGCTTTTTATCGCGTGCGCGATGATCTTTAGCGCCTCGTCGCCAAAGGCGTGCCCGTGGGCGTCGTTTAGTTTTTTAAAGTCGTCGATATCGCACAGCACGATGCTGGCATCGCAGCTCAAAAACTGCATGCGCGGCACGGCAAATTCGTAAAATGCATTTCTGTTTAAAAGGCCGGTGAGCGGGTCTTTGTTGGCTAGTTCGCTTAGCCTCTCTTGGCGCTCGAGCATATCTTGACGTAGTTTTGCGCTAAATGTTCTAGAAAAATCAATAACCAAAACGATGACAATCGTAGCAATGATGATAAAATTTAAAACATAAAAAAACTCTGCCTGCGTTCCTGCTAACTGCGGAGGAGTCTTGGCGTAAAAATACAAAAACAGGTACGCCGCCCCCTTGGCATACGCAAAAAAGTTATTTACGCCCTTTGTAGCTAAGCTCGAGAAAAACACCATGGACATGAGGGCTAAGATGATATTTTGAAATCCGTAATCCCAGCCAAGAACAAGCGTGCAAATAAAAGCGTGAGCAAATATCTCGATCCTAACCGCCGCTACGGCTATCGCGGCCGTTTTTAGATCCCTTGCCATATATACGCAAACGGCGTAAAGAGCGATGCTAAGGATGTTTAGGCACGCGAGTAAAGGCTGGCCTATGTAGATAAACAGCGCCAGATATATCGCGTGAATAAGCCCAAACGCCGCAAACATAGCACGGAGCTTGACATAAAAGCCGTACCTCGCAAAAAGGTTAAGCAGCATCGCCGCATCCCTTAAATTTGACGCAGTTTTTACCGCTCCTCTTGCCCTCGTATAAAAGCTTATCCGCGACGATTGCCATTTCGTTTAGACTCATCTCCCGCGCGCTTTTAAACACCGCAGCGCCAAAGGTTATGCCTATTTTTTTGCCGTCTGGAGAAGTGAGGGTATTTACATTTTTTAGCACTCTTTTTACCATCTCTTGGGCCGAAACATCGTCGTGTACTAAAGCTACGAGTAAAAACTCCTCACCGCCCCAGCGACATAAGATATCTTTTTCGCCGCGCGAGTTTTCGCGTAAAATTTGCGCGATCTGCTTTATCGTCTCGTCTCCGACGTCGTGGCCGAACGTGTCGTTTATCACCTTAAAATCGTCTATATCGCCAAGCGCAACCAGAACCTTTTGATCCGGGAAATACTCCGCTATCTCATCAAACTCCTCTTGCGCGTAACGGCGATTGTCAAGGCCGGTTAGAAAGTCAAATTTGCATGCGGACTCGAGTTTATCGTTTTGCGAGGCGACCTCGTTTATACTTTTAGCATAAACCGAGTTTAGCGTATTCGTGCGGCGAGCAAACGATACGAATATCGCCGCAAACGTCACTACGAACATAATGCTTCCGCTAGCGCCTAAATTCACGATACCGAATTTATCCCTCAATATATACAAAACAGCGTAAGCTACGGCTTCAGCGATGATGATGCCGAGTACGGTACGGTTTTTGCCGATAAAAATCAAATAACTGGTCGCGATGCCCCAAATAAAGAAATTTTCGTTGCCCCAGCCCCAACCGTATAAAAATACGCCCAAAAATCCGTGGCATACGACCGTGAGATGGATAAAATTTGCCGCAAAGCCCGGATCGTCATCGTGGCAAAGCGCTACGTAAACGCTAACCGTCGCTAAAAAAATATAAGCAGCTAAAAACGCCGTCGGCACGCGCTGGTAAATAGCAAAAAATAGTAAAAATATCTGCAAGCAAGTAAAAAACCTAAGTAACGGAATAGCAATCGCCGCAAGCGCCTTTTCCTCGGCGCTTTGCTCAAATTTCGCCATCTGTACCCGAGCTTTTAGCTCTTTAAATCTGCTACCGTTTTTCTCGCACTCTCTCTCGTCATGCGAATTTTTTCGCAAGATTTTTCGCGCCGTTTCGGCCATAAGCAAAAAAGCTCCGTTTCTATAAATTTTGGCTCATTTTATCACATTTTTGTTTAAAAGTTTTTTGATCTCAGATAAGTGTTTATACTAATTTTAAACGATTTTTTGGCACAATCTAGGATTTTAAAAGTAAAATTTAAGGGTAAATATGCTTGAAGTCAAAAATTTATTGATGAGATTTAACGCGCAGCTGCTATTTGAGGACGTAAATTTAAAGCTCACTCGCGGCAACCGCTACGGTCTCATCGGCGCAAACGGCGCGGGAAAATCGACGTTTTTAAAAATCCTCTCGGGCGAGATCGAAGCAAATAGCGGCGAGATCGTCATCGAAAACGGACTAAAAGTAGGCGTGCTAGGGCAAGATCAGTTCGCGTTTGAAAACTTTAGCGTCAAAGACGCCGTGCTATACGGCAACAAGCGCCTATACGACGCGGTAAAAGAAAAAGAGCAGCTCTACATGAGCGAGGAGTTTACCGACGCCGTAAATGACCGTCTAGCGCAGCTTGAGATGATAAGCGCCGAGGAGGATCCTAGCTACGAGTACGAGGTGCGCATCGAGAAAATCCTAAGCTCGCTTGGCTTTAGCGACTTTGAAAAGCCGATGAGCGAGGTCGAAAACTCAGATAAATTTAAAGTCCTGCTCGCTCAAGTGTTATTTCCAAAGCCGGACATTCTTTTCCTTGACGAGCCCACCAACAACCTTGATATCGATAGCATAAAGTGGCTAGAAAACGAGCTCAACCGCCACGAGGGCACGATGGTGCTAATCAGCCACGACCGCCACTTTTTAAACGCCGTTTGCACGCACATCCTGGACGTGGATTTTAAGAAAATCAGGCAGTTTGCGGGCAACTACGACGACTGGTACATCGCCTCGACGCTGGTTGCCAAACAGCACGAGATGGAGCGCGACAAAAAGCTAAAAGAAAAAGAGGAGTTGGAGAAATTTATCGCGCGATTCTCGGCAAACGCGAGCAAAGCCCGCCAAGCCACGAGCCGCCAAAAACAGCTAAACAAACTCGACATCGAGGAGATCAAGGTATCAAGCAGACGCGACCCTAGCATACTTTTCCGCACCAAGCGCGACATCGGCAACGAGATCCTAGAGGTGCGCGGCATCAGCAAAACATACGACAAGGTTTTGTTTGAAAATTTTAGCTTCAAGCTCGAAAAGAACGACAAAGTCGCTATCATCGGCGCAAACGGCGTAGGCAAAAGCACGCTAGCTAAAATCATCATCGGCGAGGTGGCTCCAGATAGCGGCGACGTGCACGTGGGCGCGACGATAGAGCCTAGCTACTTCGCGCAGGACACGACAAACAAAATCACCGGCGAACTCAAACTCTACGAGTGGCTGCAAGACGAAAACAATAAGGACCTAGACGAGATCCGCAAGTGTCTGGGCAGGATGCTATTTAGCGGCGCCGAACAGGAAAAATCGGTCGGTAGCCTAAGCGGCGGCGAGAAACACCGCCTGATGCTAAGCCGCCTGATGCTAGAGCGCGGCAATCTGCTCGTACTAGACGAGCCAAACAACCACCTCGACCTCGAAGCCATCATCGCCCTAGGCGAAGCGCTGTATAAATTCGGCGGCAACGTCATCTGCGTGAGCCACGACAGAGAACTCATCGACGCCTTCGCTAACCGCATCATCCACCTAAAAGGAAACGGCGAGGTCGTCGATTTTAAGGGCACTTTTGAAGAATACGCCGCGATGAACGAGGGGGCGACGGCTTAAATTTTTGATTTTAGCTTTGATTTGGCGGGCAAATTTGACGCTCGCTAAATTTGAAAGCAAATCCAAGCGGCAAATTTAACTCGGTTTTACTGCTTGGATTTAAATTTTACCGCTTATCTTTTTAGCGACTATTTATAAGGCTTGCGCTACGAAAATGCCGACATATTTTTCAATTTTACCGCTGCGTATCGTTTATTAAGAATGAGATAAATATTTCTATGATAACATTTATCCATATCATTTACTACTGCGAAAAAACAGCTAAATATAAAAACAAATAGATGCGAATGTAGCACCACAAGGAGAGAATGCTAATGGGTGAAAGTGCAAATAATTTACTACAAAAAAGCGATGAGCTGATAGTAAATATGGTAAAAGAGGCGGGCGAGCTGGTTAAAAATTTTATCGAGATGTCAAAAAATGATCCAAGATTTAAGGATTATTACCGCGATTTTACCGACGTCGGAGTGCAAATTTTTAAAATCCACGAAAAACTGCATGTCGATTTTACGGAACTAAAAGAGTGCGAAGGGATAAAGGCGCTAAAAGAGCATAAAGAATAAATTTCGCAGAATTTAAATCTCTTAAATTCTTTTTTTGAGGACGAGAAAGGTTTTACTCACAATAAAGCATAAAAACAAAATTTAACGTTTTTGCGGTACGGGTCTCGGTGGGTAGAATTTGAAGCCGAAATTCGCAAATTTGACTTCAAATTTCAACGTAAAACTATAAGGCGAAGTATCGTGAGATGATTTTTCGAGTTTTCTGCTTCGCAAGCTCGCAGCTGCAAGCAGAAGAAGCAAAATTGAGCGTGCGCTAGGCATATAGCCTGCGGAGCGAAAATTTTGCGAAATCTCGGAAAAGCGCTCGCGGAGACGAGCCGTTTTTAAAAAGACAAGCCTTACTTAGAAGAATACTGCGCATCGAGATACGGTATCAAATACCCATACCCCTGCTCCCCCATCTCCTCCTTCGGTACAAACCTCAGCGCGGCGCCGTTTATGCAGTATCTAAGTCCTCCTTTATCGCGCGGACCGTCGTCAAATACATGCCCCAAATGCGAATCCGACATCGCGGTTTTGACCTCGGTGCGCACCATGCCGTGCGATAGATCGGACTTTTCGGCAATCAGGCTCGCGTCGATCGGTTTCGTGAAGCTCGGCCACCCGCAGCCAGCGTCAAATTTGTCGTACGAGCTAAAAAGCGGCTGACCGTTTGTGATATCGACGTAGATACCGATACGCTCCTCGGCGTTTAGCTCACTACTATGCGGACGCTCGGTCGCGGCGTGCTTTACGACATCGTAGGATATGGCGCTGAGCTCATTTTTTAGCGCCGCGTCGTCTTTGTTTTTGTAGTTTTGCAGATTTTGCTTCATATCGCGCTTTTTGTCGCTTAAAATTTCGCCCTTTTTAGGCAAGCTCTCGAAGGTCACGTGGCAGTATCCGTGCGGGTTTTTGCCAAGATAATCCTGATGGTACTCCTCGGCTTTATAGATATTTTCTAGCGGCGCGACCTCCGTTACGATGGGCGATTTGTAGTTTTTTTGTTGCTCGGTGATAAAGGCTCTGATCGCCGGCTCGTCCGCCGCATCGGTGTAGTAAATGCCCGTACGGTACTGCGTGCCGCGGTCGCCGCCTTGCTTGTTTAGGCTGGTGGGATCTATGGTGTTAAAGTAAAATTTGAGCAAATGCGGCAGGTCGATCACGTACTCGTCGTACTCGACCCAGACGGCCTCGGCGGCGTTCGTGTCGCCCGTGCAGACCTGCTCGTAGCTAGGGTGCGGCACCTTTGAGTTCGCGTAGGCCGTGTAGGTGCTAACTACGCCCGGAAGCTGCTTGAGATAGGCCTCCGTACCCCAAAAGCACCCGCCCGCTAGCACGATCGTTTTGTTCGCGGCCGCAGCCTCCTTCGTATTATGATTCATCTGTTCTCCTTGTAAATTTAAAAATATACCTAAAAATAGCGCCAAAGCGCCGACTATTCCAACTGTTTTTAACGTTTTGCCAAGCATTTTCGCTCCTTGTGGCTTAAATTTTTGATTAAATTTGATTCGGGCAAATTCGACTTCAAATTTGACTTCAAATTTGAGCGTAAAACGATAAGGCGAAGTATCTTGCGATGAATTTAAATGTTTTCTACGTCGCTACGCTCGTAGCCAAATAGAAGAAGTAAATTTCGTCCCAAGACTAGACATATAGTCTGTCGCAGGGCGAAATTTACGTTCTGCTTACAATTGCGAGTGTAGCGAAGCAAAAATCATTTAAAGGCGCGCAAGAGGCAAGCCTTAGCCAAAATCGGCGAAATTATAACCGTCCACCATAAACCCAACGTGAATTTTGCCTCTTAATTTACTCTCTCGCGGCTAACGGCAAGGCGTAGAAGCTAAACCCCTCCTGCTCAAACCCGCTCGCAAATGCCTGAAATTCGTCAAATTCGGCGCTGTTAAACTCCACTCGCCAGATCGCGCCCTCCTCGTTAAATTCTCGCCCAAAGCTTAGATTTCGCTTTTCAAAATAGTGCTCAAAGCACGAGCCAAGCGCGTACGGCGTAAAAAACAGGCAAAGCGATTTTATCTCAAATTTAACTAGCGCGCCGCAGGCCGAGGCCTCCTCTATCGCCGCGTTTACCGCTGCGCCATACGCTCGCACGAGTCCGCCCGTGCCTAGTTTTATCCCGCCAAAGTACCGAACTATTAGCGCGCCCGCGTTTACGAGCTGGGCGCCTCTGAGCGCGTTTAGCGAGGGTTGCCCGCTCGTGCCCTTTGGCTCGCCGTCGTCGCTTTGATTTTCTACTATCTGGCCGTAGCCGTTTCGCTCGCGCAGCGCCCACACGACGTGCGCGGCCTTTGGATGCTCCGCTTTTAGCCGCTCGTGAAGGGCTTTAAACTCGCAAATAGGACACAAAAAGCATAAAAACGTCGATTTTTTGGCTTCAGTTTTGGTCGATACGACCCGCAAAACCGTTTGCAAATTTCTCCTTTAAATAAAGCCCGATTTTAGCGAAATTTTAAAAATATTCTTATAAAATGGCGACTAAAATGAAATAAGCTCTCAAAAAGAATGAAAATGTTTAAAAAAATCTCAAAAAAAACGCTTTGGCAAATCATCGCTATGATCGTTTCCAGTGCCGTTTTTAGCGGTTCTGGGATCCTAATACTAGCCTTTATCAACAAATACCTCTTAAATTTAAAAGAACAAGACGCCCAAATTTTGCTCGCATTTTTTGCGCTTTTGATTTTATTTTTGGGCTTTTCGGTGCTCTCGCGCATCGCTCTTAGCGTGATCGGCAACGATTTTGTCTACGAGCTGCGAGCCAAAACGATAAAACGGATCCTAGATACCGCAAATCAAAAAATCGTAGCCGCGGGCAAGTCAAATTTGATCGCCTCGCTCTCAAGCGACGTGCGCAGCCTAACCGACGGCTTTATGCAAGTGCCAAGCATCATCCAAGGCGTGCTCATCATCGGCGCGACGGGCGCTTACGTACTTTATATCTCGGCCGAGATTTTCGTGTTTTTGGTGCTTTGGACGAGCGCGGCGACGTGGATCTGCAAGCGCTCGATCAAAAATATCCACAAATACTTCGAGCAATACCGCAAGTGCGAGGACGCGCTATACCGCGACTATCAGACCTGTATCGAGGGACACAGGGAGCTTAGCTTAAATTTAGCCCGCGCAAAGCGGCTTTTTTGGGAACGCTTTATCC
>CAUQOI010000003.1:0-46091 GCA_963519525.1 uncultured Campylobacter sp. | reverse complement strand
CCAAATTTTACGGTTTAGCCGCAGCTCCTCGACGATACGCAAAAAGCCGCCGATCTCGTCTTTGTAAAATCTATTCGCCCCTTTGCCCACGAGCGGGCGACGCAGATCGGGCTCGAAGTTATCGCGCCCGGTGCGGATCGCCATGCAGATCTTGTCTCCGGTAAGCACGATGTTTATAGGGCGGTGAAATCTCATTTTTAGCAGCTTTAAATTTTCCATCAGGCTAGGCGTAAGCGCGTATCTAGCCTCGATCTGATCGGTCGTATAGACTCTAAAATACCGCTCAAACTCCGCGTCGTCCATCCTCGCACGCTTGCCGCCGTAGTCCCTAAAATCATCCATCCCGCTGCAAATTTGCGTGACGCCCTTTAACCGCTTAGGAAAATCGGCGACAAACAAAAGCCCCGCAAAAAGCACTCTATGCGTCTCGTTTCCGCGCAAATCCTCTTTGATGCTTATCGCCTCTACGTCGCTAAATTTGACCCGCACGCCCTCTATCTGCCCGAAAATCAGGTCGTTGCCCGAGTATTTGTCGATGTCAAAATCATAAATCATATAAAGATAATCGCTCTCTACGTAGTCGCCCGGATAATACGTGAGACCGCACTCCTCTACGATACTCCTCACGACTTTTCGCTTAAATTTAAAGGTAAAGCTATCAGTGAAAATGCTCTCAAAAAAATAGTACATCGTAGCCCCGCAGACCACAAACGCACCCGCGCTAAGAGCGGCGTTTTGCGCGGCTAGATAAAGCAGCCAAGCCACCGCCATAGCGACAAAAAAGCAGGTGAGCTTTAGCCTAAAAAGCGAGCGTAAAACCTTTTGCCGCTCAAGCTCTAGCAAGACCAGATCGTCCATTTTTGCTCCTGTTTTAATCTAACGCCTTTTGCAAATTTGGCTATTTTACGCCCGCATTTTGGCTTTCGTCTTTAAATTTGCGTTTTAAACCGTTTAAATTTTAGCTCGCCGTTTGCGGGCTACGTTTCAAATTTGGATCAAATTTGCTGACTAAATTTACTGCCCGCGCAGCTTTTTATATTCAAATTTGACGAGCCGATAAAGCCCGCTTGTGTTTTTGGAGCGCAGTTAAAGCGCTCAAATTTAACGTCAAATTTGACGAAGCGAGCGCAAATTTAGCGGTTAAAAAGCTCGTGCACGTCGTGCGGATCGTCTTGACCCTTAGGCACCTCGAAAAACGCCGCCTTATGAAACCTCGCCCAGCTAGCGACGATATTTGAGGGAAACATCTCCACGGCATTGTTATAGTCGGTCACTGCGGCGTTGTAGGCGCGGCGCGCGGCGGAGATCTGCTCCTCGATCTCGTTTAGCGTCTTTTGCAGGTGCATGACGTTTTCGTTGGCTTTGAGCTCGGGGTAGTTCTCGACGACGACGTTGAGCTTTGAGATGAGGTTTGACAGCTCGCCGTTTAGCGCAAATCTCTGCTCGTCGCCCGCGGCCTTTTGGATACCGCTTCTAAGCGCGGAGATGTTTTCTAGCAGCTCGCGCTCGTGCGTGATGTACTGCTTGACGGTGGCGACGTGGTTTGGGCTGTGGTCAAAGCGCCTTTTTAGCTGCGTATCGACGCCCGATCTGATGTTTGAGACTTGGTTACGCTTGCCCACTAGCGAGTTGTAGACCGAGATGACGATAAGCGCGAGAACGGCGATGATGCCTAGGACGATGTACATTTTTGCTCCTTTTTTGGGTGTGATTATAGCTAAACGGGGCTAAAATTCGTAAATTTGAGCTTGATTTTCGGCTTCTTGTCGGTTCTTGGATTGTCGCTACTGCGCGAGGTTTTAGCTGCTTGCACAGACTGATTGCGGTTTTTGATTGCGCTAAGATTAGCGTGCATGCCATTACGGCGAATGTTTTTGTTGTCGCTATTTGAGGGGATTAAATTTTATTGCGGAGGTAAGTATAAGAGGATCAAACTTAACACTTTACCGTCAAATTTAAGCGCCCTTCAAAGCCGAAAACGTCAAATTTGGCTAGGTTACAAGCCGTAAATTTAACCGTAGCGCTAAATTTGAGATATTCTTGATAAAGTAAAATACAAAGCGATAATTTTATGAAAGATGCGTATAGGAATTTAACGTTAAATTTTACTCCGTTGGAGTTTTGATGTAATCAATTTTGCGGCTTAGTATGCTGTGCGATTGATTATAGACGGGCGACAAAATATAAAGTTGCAATAAATAATTTATGATTTTCTGTTAACTTAGCTAACAGCCTACCGACTGATTGTTTACGAGAAATTTTTCTAGCTTGCGATTTTTAAAGAATTTGACGACGTCAAACGCGATCTTGGCAGCCAAAAGTGCCAAAAAAACGTGTCTAAAAGCATAAAAATTGCCTAGATATTTATGCTTTTTCATGAGCTTTAGAGCGAGCGATTTTATCGCTTCTATCAGCTTTTTGATTGCTTCGCCGATCATTTTGTCCTTTATCTCGTGGACGACGAGAGCGGTGATGGTTTTTAGGTATTTTTTAGTTTTGGGTGCTGGTAAATTTTGCGTTGTAGTTTTCCCATAAACGCCGTCAATCCAATCCTCAAAATTTTGCCGAGCATTTTTGCTTTTTATGAGTTTTTCGCCAGCTTTGCTTATCTCGTAAATCCCGCGCGAAGTCTTAAAAACGATCCTTTTTTCTTGCGGCAAAGCTTGAATTTTAGGGCTATTTGCTATAGTGCTTAAAAGCGTGTCCGTTTTGCTTTGACTCGCACCAGTTTTGCGCGATAAAAACTCCGCTATCTCTTTACGACTTGCCTTTTTTCTCTCGTTTAAAAACTGCGCCAATAAAAACAATCCTTGATAATCCATCGCAAAAACTCTCATTGTTATATTAAATTGAGAATTATACTTAAAATATCTCAAAATAAAATAAAAGCCAGTATCATTTTGATTTTGGAGCGTTGAGCAATAAACCAGAATTTGAGCTTTTTACTGCATTTTTGGCATAAAACATTCGGGATTAATCTACATAAAAGCGCGGTATCTACGGTAAAATTTACCAAATCGCGCAGGGCAGTCTAGCTAACGCTGGTCGGTAAAATTACAAAAGATAGCAAATTTACCGACTAATTATACGTACAAAAAGGGCTAAATTTAGTTATCCGTCAGTCTAAATTTGAAGTTTGGGCTTTAGCAAATCAAACAAATTTAAGCCCAAAGTAGCCAGAAATTGGTGCCAAATTTAGCTCACAAGCAAATCCAAATTTGAAACAGCAAAGGATATATCGCTAAATTTTAGCCGCCAAATTTATTGCGAAAGCAATCTCAAATTCGGCGTCAAATTTATTTTGCTGGCGAGCTTTTTAAGGTAAATTTAACTAACGAAAAACTCCTGCGCAGCCTGCTTGCTCTCAAAAGGCTTCACGCAAATTTCGCGTTCGCCGACTCTAGCGAGCACTGCCGTATCTTTATCCGCTCTAGTGTAGGCAAGCGCCAGCCGCACGGCAAACTCGAGGTCGGCTTCGTTAAATTTAGCGTCAATGAAACTCACCGCACCCACGATATCGCCGTCAAATTTGATCTGAGTAAATTTTGGATTATTTAGAGCTAGCAGTTTGGCGTTGTCGTTTTCGTCGCGGCCGATGACCATTTTGGTGCCGTTTGTTAGGCGCAGATGGCGTCCGAGGCGCAGCAGCTGCATATCAGCGCTCGTCATATCCGGGTCAAATTTGATGAAATCTTTGATTTTATTCGCAAAGCTCTCGATCGTGAGCAAGCACCCGCCACCGGGCGTCTCATACTCACTAAAGCCAAACTCTTTCGCAAGCGCGAGCTGCCTTTTGCGGTCGCGTCCGCTGATGGCGAGCAGTTTGCTGCGATCGACCCAGCCCTTGCGCTCCGGTTTTGTGGGCTTCATCAGCTGCGCAGACATCGGGCGCAAGATAAGATCCTCCTCGTCGCCGGCTGCGTTTTTGACCTGCGCCATCGCGTCGCGTCTCTGACTCATTGGACGCTGGCCGATCACTTCACCGGTCGCGATAAAGTCTGCCCCCTCCGAGCGCATCATCGCAAGCGCGGTTTTAAACATATATCCGTGACAGTCTATGCAGGGGTTAAAGTGCTTGCCGTAGCCGTGCTTTGGCGTAAAAAGCACGTCGCGCAGGTATTCGTTTCTGATATCGATTATTTTAAGCTCGGCTCCGGCTTCGTTTGCACGGCGGCGTAAAATTTCCGCCTTTTTCTCGTCGCCGCTAAAGCCGATATCGATGTGCACCGCCGTGACGTCGATGCCTTGGGTCGTTAGCAGCTTGATGGCGATCATGCTGTCCAGCCCGCCGCTAAATAAAACTAACGCTTTCATTTTTCTAGCCCTTGTAAAATTTTTCCAATTTTTATCAATATTTCCTCTTTTTTATTATATGGTATTTTGGCAGCAAGGTAGTCTGCTTGCATTGTTTTATAAAATTCTATTTTTAAAATTTTTGAGGTTTTTAGAATTTCATCTTCGGTTTTAAAGGTATCGTAGCTTTCAAATATTATTTCTCGAACCACAGCTTCGTCTTGCGTTGCGCCGTTTGCAATAGCTTCAAAAATATCTCTGTAGGATGAAAAATACTCTGGTTTTAAATTTTCTAAAATAATTTTTTTTAATTTTGGATTTTCTACCATAGTTTTCAAAATTTGAATTTTGAGCGGGTCTTTACGCCCGCGCTGATTTTTGCCCAAATTTTGCATTTCGTAGGCTTGCATGCGCTCCTGAGCGGCTTGCGTATTTGCGCCTCTAGTTAGCCAAAACGATCCCTCGGCTATCTTTAAAATTTTAGCCACTAGCGGCGCGTAAGAGTTTGCGACGACGGGCTTTAGGCTCGCGGTAAAGGCTTGGATCGCCTCTAGCGCTTTTTGCTTTTGCACGGGGCGCGAGAGGTCAAAGCCGCTGGCTAGATGCCTGATGTAAAATTCGCCGATCTCCGTGCCGCTTTCAAAAATTTGCCGCAGATACTCTATTTTGCCGGCCACCACCATATCGGCCGGATCTGCGCCGCCTTCTATGATGACGACGCTGCCGTCTATTTCGTTTTGCGCAAGCAGCAAGGCGGACTTCGTCGCGGCGTTTATGCCCGCATCGTCGCCGTCAAAGCACAAAATAACGCTAATCTCGCCGCGCTTTAAAAGCGGCAAGTGCTTGGTCGTGAGCGCGGTTCCAAGCACTGCTACGACGTTATTAAAGCCCGCCTTGTGCAGCATGATGACGTCCATGTAGCCTTCGGTGATGATGATCTGATTTTTGGTGAAAATTTCGCGCTTTGCCAGGTGATAGCCGTAAAAAAGCGTTGATTTATCAAAGACCGCGGACTGGGGCGAATTTACGTATTTTGCCGGGTTGCCGCTGATCGTACGTCCACCAAAACCAACCAGCCGTCCCGCATGCGTGTAGATAGGAAATGTGATGCGGTTTATGAAGCTAGCGTAGATGCCGTTTTCGTTTTGCTTTACGATGCCGACTTCTAGGGCTTCTTTGGGCTCGATTTGATCGTTTTGCAGTAGCCTTATCGTCCGTGCGCTCTCAGGCGCAAAACCTAGTTCAAATTTATCTATTAGCTCGTCTGTGATACCGCGCGAGTAGAGATACTCCACGGCTGCTGGCGTTTTATAAAGTAGCGAGCGGTAAAAGGCGTTTGCGTTTTCTAGGATGTGCTTGTTTTCTTTTGCAGGTTCGCCGCCGCGCACGTAGTTTAGCGTGAAATTTTGCAGTCCGGCGATCTTTTCGACGGCTTCGGGGTAGCTTAGCTTTTCGTAGTCCATCACAAATTTGATCGCGTCGCCGCCGGCTTTGCACGAAAAGCAGTGAAATATCCCGCGCGACGGGCTCACGCTCATGCTCGGGTTTTTATCGTCGTGAAACGGGCAGGCGCACACGAAGTTCGCGCCGCTTTTTTTCAGCGGCAGATAGTGCCCGACGACATCGACGATATCGGTTTGCGCTTTTAGTCTTTCTATTGATTTTGGATCGATCATAAGCGAGATTATACAATCGTTTTGCTATAATCGGCGTTAAATTTGACTTTAGAAAGCGGCATTTTGGATATATTTTTTATCGAATTTAGAGACCCGATTTTCGGTCTCGTGGTGCTAGTCGCCGCGGTGCTCGTGATCGCCGTTTTTAGCTACGCTTGGGGCGTTTTTAAGAGCAAGGACGAAAAGGCGGAGATCGCGGTATTTTTGAAAAAATTCGGCAAATCTCAAGGCCTGAGCGACGAAAACAAGCAGCTTTTGATAAACTCGGGCGCGGATACCGCTACGATGTGCTTTTTGGCGGGGACGTTTTCAAAAAGCGGGTATTTTGAAAAGGCTATCAATGTCTATGCCGTAGCTTTAGAGCGGGCTAAAAACCGCGCGGCAAAGGAGCAAATTTTCACCGATCTTGGTCAGACTTATTTTAAGGCGGGCTTTTTAGAGCGCGCAAAGAGCGTGTTTTTAGAGGCGCTAAAGATCTCTCCTCGAAATCAAATCGCGCTAAAATCGCTAACGATAATTTTCGAAAAACTAAAAGACTACGAGGGCGCGCTGCAGGCTCTGGACGCTTTGCAGGAGCTTGGCAGCGACGTGAGAGCGCAGACGGCGTATATAAAGGCGCTGCAAATTTTAGCGGATAAAAGCAGGGACGAAGCAGGCAAAATCAGCGAAATTTTAGCGCTAAAAGATGAATTTGCGCTCGTGCGGCGTATGGCGATGGAGAGGCTAAATTTAAATGGTTCGGGACTTAAGGATTTTAGCGATTTTCCGCCGCTAGGGGACGTTTTGGATTTGGTTTATTATCAAAACACGCCCGTAAATTTAACCGATCCCGAGTACAAGGGCCTGTTTTTCGTAAAAGGCATGAGCGACGAGGACGGCGCGCCGCTGGGCTTTGGGCTAGAGGTTTTAAAGAAGCTAAAAGCGGCAAACTACGACAAGGCCGCGCTTAGCTTTAACTACGTTTGCAAGAGCTGCAAAAACGCCTTTCCGATGCATTTTTACCGCTGTCCGATGTGTAGCGAGCTAGGCAGCGTGCAAATTTTGCCTCACATCACGGAAAAATCCGATGAAAACAGTATGCCTTTTTAGCGACGGCTCGTGCCTGGATAACCCGGGACCGGGCGGCTGGGCGTACATCCTAGAGTACGGCGAGCATAAAAAAACGGCGAGCGGCGGCGAGGCACACACGACGAATAATCAAATGGAACTACGCGCCGCGATCGAGGGGCTAAAGGCGCTCAAACAGCCCTGCCGCGTAAAGCTCTACACCGATAGCTCATACGTCGCAAACGCCGTAAATGCGTGGCTAGAGGGCTGGGTCAAAAAAAACTTTAAAAACGTAAAAAACGTCCCGCTGTGGCAGGAGTATCTGGCTGCTAGCGAGCCGCACGAGGTCGAAGCGATCTGGGTCAAAGGCCACGCCGGACACCCGCAAAACGAGCTTTGCGACGAGATGGCGCGCGAACAAGCCATAAAGATAAAAAATAGCTTAAAAGGCGAATAATGCGAAATTTGGAAGAGAAATTAGGTTATAAATTTAAAGACGAAAAGCTGCTAAAAACCGCGCTCACGCACAAAAGCGTAAAAGGCGGCGCAAACAACGAAAGGCTCGAGTTTTTGGGTGATGCGGTGATGGATCTGGTGATCGGGGATTATCTTTTTCACAAATTTTCGCGCCTAAGCGAAGGCGATCTAAGCAAGCTGCGCGCCGCGCTCGTAAACGAAAAAAGCTTCGCCGAGCTCGCCAAATATCTAAATTTGGGCCAGCTCATCAATATCTCTCCGGCCGAGGAGCACAATGGCGGACGGGCAAAAGCCTCGATCCTATCGGACGCCTTTGAGGCGCTGATGGGTGCGATCTACCTAGAAAGCGGCTTTGACGCCGTGCGCGCGGCTAGCCTAAAAGCCTTTGAGAGATGCTATCCGGATATAAATTTTGAGCGCATGGTCAAGGACTACAAAACCGCGCTGCAAGAGCTCACTCAAGCGCGCTTCGCCGAGATACCAAAATACGTGCTGGTGGGCTCAAAAGGCCCCGATCATAAGAAGGAATTTGAGATCGCGCTGATGCTAAACGAGCGAGAGATCTCGCGAGCCGCGGGCAAGAGCAAAAAAGAAGCCGAGCAAAAAGCCGCCAAAACCGCGCTTGAGATTTTAGGAGAGGGCAAGTGAACACCTTCGGACGCAAACTGACGCTAACGACGTTTGGCGAGAGTCACGGAGCGGCGATCGGAGGCGTGCTAGACGGCTTTCCCGCAGGCGTACGCATCGATTTAAATTTTATCCAAAGCGAGCTTGACAAACGAAAACCGGGCGGCTCGAAATTTGCCACGGCCAGGAGCGAAGGCGACCGCGTGGAGATTTTAAGCGGCGTGTTTGATGGGCTAAGTACGGGCACTCCGATTGGTTTTATCATCCGAAACGAAAATCAAAAATCTGGCGATTATGAAAATTTGCGCGAGCTCTTTCGTCCCGGGCACGCAGACTACGCCTACTACCGAAAATACGGCATCCGCGACCACAGAGGCGGCGGACGCAGCTCGGCTAGAGAGACGGCCGTGCGCGTGGCGGGCGGAGCGATGGCTCAAATTTTACTAAACGAGTTTGGCATCAGCGTACAAAGCGGCGTGGCTAGCGTTGGCGAGATATCGTGCGGCGAGTGGCTGGATTTTGAGCTGGCGGCGCGCTCGGAGATATTTTCGCTAGGCAATGAAGAAGCGATGAAAGAAGAAATCCTAAAAGCTAAGCAGGAGCACGACAGCGTCGGAGCTAGCGTCCTTACGGTTATCCGCGGCGCGCCGGCCGGGCTTGGCGAGGGGTTATACTATAAATTTGACGCGGCGATAGCTGCTGCGATGATGGGAATAAACGGCGTCAAAGCCGTAGAGATCGGCGAGGGCGTGAGTGCTAGCAAGATGCGCGGCAGCGAAAATAACGACTCGATGGGCGCGGCGTATGCGGGCGTAAATTTGAGCGCGGATAACCCTGCTCTTGGCGGCGCGGACGAGCTGGCAAATTTAAACGGCGGCAAATTTGACGAATTTAAAAGCGCTTGCCGCGACTCAAATTCGGACAAGAAATTCTGCTTTGCCTCAAATCACGCGGGTGGAACGCTAGGCGGCATGACGAGCGGGCAAGAGGTCGTGATAAAAACCCATTTTAAGCCGACCCCGTCGATATTTTTATCTCAGCCGACGCAAAACGTGCGCGGCAAGGATACTCTCTGCGAACTACGCGGGCGGCACGATCCGTGTATCGGAGTGCGCGGCAGTGTCGTAGTCACCGCGATGGCAAGGCTAGTAACGGCCGATATGCTGCTTTTAAATCTGAGCGCAAATCTTACAAATTTAAAGAAAATTTACGGCTAACTCCAAGATAAACCGTGCCCCAAACGAAGCTGAGCAAAACGGACGCTCCGTGCGTGAAATTTGCGATGATTTTTGCGCGCGATAAATACGTTTGGCTAATTTATATTTACGATATAAACGGCGAAAAAACGGCGCAACAGTCACACTTAATATAAAAAATATCTCGCATGGCGGCTTAGAAAATTTGCTCGCAGGCGCCGCAAAATATCTAAAATTTATGCAAAAGCCATAAAAAAAATAGGGCGCGCCGAGGAGCCGGGAGCGCATGAATTTAGGCTTTTTAATGCTAACGGCAAGAAAAAGTACATCCTTAAAAAGACTTGCCAAACGGACTACAAAGCGCGAAAATTTAAGCCTTTGCACGATATTTGCGCGAACGAGTCGGTTTGTGGCGTTTACTAGGAGTTTTGTAGATATCTAAAACATCTCCCGCGAAATAAGCCAAATTCGCTTCATTTTTGCGTTTAAATTTGCGGGATTTTTAACTAAAATTTAGAGTTTTACCGCTACGCCAAGCGGTGGTAGCCCTGAGGTCAACGGTATTGCGACAAGCGTGCGTAAATATCAAATTTACTCTTGTTTTCTTGTAAAATCAAATTCGGCAACTAGGCCGTATCGCATAACTCGGTCACTCATAAGGTCGCCGATAAAGCAGTTAAATTTAAAGACATTCTAGTTTTAGTTTTTGACGTTTATGCGTAAAATTCGTAAAATTTGCCGTCGCGCAAATGTTCAATCTATTTTACGAAAACAAGGCTACGCAAAGTCAAATTTGCTCATCAAACAGCCCGTGCTCAAAGCTTTTTACGTGAAAGCTGCGTCTTTGTAGCGGCGAGTCGCCTAGTTTTGCTACCGCATTCAGATGCGCCTTCGTGCCGTAGCCTTTGTGCGCGGCGTATCCGTAGCCCGCATGCACGCCGTCCCACGCCGTCATTAGCGCGTCGCGGCTTACTTTGGCTAGGATGCTGGCCGCACTTACCTGCGCGACTTTGCCGTCGGCTCCGACCATGGTTTTTACGCCCGTGCCGTAGTTTGCGTTGCCGTCGTAGAGCAGCTCGCAGTCCGCGAAATGCGCCTTAAACAGCCGCAGCGCACGCCTAAGGCACTCACTAAGGCCTAGTTCGTCGATTTGTTCGTTTGAAAAATACGCGATGAGAAATTCCGAGTTTTTGACAATCTGGCCAAACAGCTCCTCTCGCCGCTTTGCCGTCAGTTTTTTAGAGTCGTTTAGTCCCGCTATCTCGCGCTTTAGCACGCATGCTGCTACCGCCAAAGGCCCTGCTAGCGCGCCGCGCCCCGCTTCGTCGATACCGCAGATTTGGGCGTTAGATTTGTTTTTCATTGCTACGCTTTCAAATAAATTTTGCAAAATTTAAGCTATCAAATTTTGTCTTGCATGTTTCAAGATTTCCTTTTCTGGCGGAAAATTTGCCTAAAACAGCCCGAAATTTTGTTTTAGGTGTTCTTTTACGAGCTCAAGCGGTAGCGAAACTTCGCTGTTTTTGCTGCCGGCCGCGCCGTCAAAAAACGTAATGCCGCTTGGCGAGAGCGTAAAATTTTCGCTCGGAGTTATCTTTTCTTTTGCGAAGATTGCCACTAAATTTGCGTCGTTTAAATCCTTAAAAACGTCGCTCAAATTTATCTTTTTTAGGTTTTTGAGCCAGACTGTTTTGCAGATTTTCTCGCTCGCGCCGAGTTCGCAGACGCTTCTTATTTTGCCGTTTTGATACTCGAGGTTATTTAGCGCGTTTAGGGTGTTTTTTGATGGATCTTTGAGCCATGTCGTTTTAAAATTTTCAAGTTTTGCGGCGAGGGATTTTTTGTTATTTTGCGCAAATTTTGGTGCGTAAAAGTCGCTCGCGACGGCTTCAAATCGCGTCCCGTCTCGCCCGATCTCTTGCAGCCCGAGCGCGGCAAAATCATAGCTCGCGACCTGTTTTATCACGGCTTTTCGCGCCTTGCCTCTGATCGCTAGCTTGCCCGTTAGTTCGCCGTTATCCGCTTTTACGCTTAGATTTAGCCACTCGGTGACTGCATTTACGGCAGTTATATCGGCGCCCGATTTTTCGATGCTGCCTTTACTAAAGTCGTATCTGGCGCCATCAAAAAAGGCGTGCCCTTGAAATTTAGTCGGTAAAACGACGCCTTTGTCGCTAAAATTTTCAAACTCAGTATCAAGCTCACTGATATAGAGCTCAAATTTGCTCCCGTCCGCTTCGCCCGCAAATTTATAAATTTTGCCCTCGTTTTCGTGTCTGATCTCGTAGCCTAGCGCCAAAACGCAGGCTAAAAATATCGCCGCAACCGCTCTCATAACCGCTCCTTATATACCCAGCGCCCAGCGAGAAAACGGCGCGACCTCGCATTTTATGCCCTCTATGCTCGTCTCGCCGGAGTTCGCCACGCTGATTGCTTGTAGCCTATTTATACCTAAATTTTTTAAATTTGCGTGCAGTTTTTTAAATTTTAAAAAGACCAAATCCGCATCGCTAAACGGCGAGCAAATGATAGCAAGTTTCCTTTTTGGCAGGAAAAAATCAAGCTCTTTTGTGTAAAAAATCTGCTCATTAAATTTGGCCAGCTCGCAAAAAACAGTGTTGTTAAAATTTTTAGCGAAGTCCTTTTTTAGGCTTAGCGCGCTTTTAAACGCAAAGTCGTTAAAATAAAGCCTTTTTGCGGCGTTTGGCTCGTTAAATTTCTCTACTAGGCTAACCGCGCTCATATTTTCTAGCTCGCTAAGCGCGCCGTAAACGCTATCTTTTGAGATTTTTCGGGTGGATTTTAACGTGCTAAAAATCTCAAAGACGCTCACGTTTTGCGCCTGAGCTTTCTCGCACTCTTTTAGCACTGCTAGTTGCGTGGCGCAGAGTGAGGATTTTAGCGCGGTTTGCAGATTTGCCGCGACGTTTTCGGCGTCGCAAAAGGCCGACGCGGGGCTCCTGCCGTGAAGCAAAAAGTGGCTAAAAAGCGTCTCTGGATCGATCTTTTTCGAAAAAAAAGCGATAAACTCCTCGTAGTCTAAAAAATCCAAATTTAGCTCGTTAAAGCCGTTTAAATTTGCGTCTTTAAACCCAGAGGCAACGATAAAATTTTGTAAATTTAGCTCTAAAATCGGCTCAAATTTATCCTGAAATCTCTGCTCGAAATCATCGATCGCTAGGATTTTTATCTGCAGATTTTGGCATAAAAACTCGGGCAAATTTGACAATATCTCATCCGCGTCTATGCGAAGGTCGCCTAAATTTACGTACAAAAACTCTTTACTCTCAAACGCCGACAAAAAGCCTGCGATCAGCGAGGTTTTGCCGCTTCCTATGCCGCCTTTTATAAGCGTTTTCTGCGCCGTGATCTCAAATTTTCTATTTATAAATTTGACGTTTTTCGGCGGGCTTTGGTAGAGCGCGTTTATGGTTTGCATTTTTAGCCTTTAAATTTGGAAAATTATAGCGAAGTTTCCTTGTAAAGAGGAAGATAATTAAAATTTTATCTCAAAAGACGATCTAAAATTTACCGCTTTTAAAAGAAGATGTATTAAATTTGAGCGATAAAAATGCAGACACTTCGAAAGCAAAATTTTATTCGAACCAAATTTGCGTCCGAATAAAGCCGTCCAAATTTACATCAAATCAAATTTAAATATATCTCTTCAAATTTTCAGCCAAATTTAAAAAAACATACTTATAAAAAGTAAATAATTTTATTAAATTTCATCAAATTTGCTCAAAATATTGACATTAAAAAGCCATTTGGATAAAATCCGAGTCTCTTACACAAGTAAGAAGTGTCGTATGTTTGCGACAAGTTCTATTCAAAGGAAAGAAAATGGAAAGAATCAGGCTTAAGCTTAAAGCTTATGACCATAGAGTTCTCGACCGCACAGTTGCAGCCATAGTAGAAGCTGTCAAACGAACGGGCGCCGACGTCAGAGGTCCGGTGCCGATGCCTACGAAGATCAAACGCTACACGGTCTTAAAATCACCACACATCAACAAAGACTCACGCGAGCAGTTTGAAATGAGAATTCACGCTAGAATGCTAGATATCGTAGCGGCTACGCCCGATACCGTCGACTCGCTAACAAAGCTTGACTTAGCCCCTGAGGTTAACGTCGAAGTCCGCGCGATGGGCAAATAAAGGCGAGGTGAAAGATGGAATATATCGTAGAAAAAATAGGCATGAGCAGAACGGTAAACAACCCAAGCATCCCCGTTACGCTTCTAAAGGTCGTAAACGCTAAAGTTTGCGAAGTGAGCGAATGCGGCTGCGCTATAGTAGCTTATGCTAAAGGTAAAGCAAAAAATAAAGCCATAGAGGGTCAGCAAAAAAAATATAGCCTAACAGCGGAATTTAATAAATTCGCAACCCTACAAGTCGCCAATAAAGAGGCGGGCGATCTTGATTTTAGTCCGCTTAGCTCGGCTAAAATTTTAAAAGTTAGCTTCAGCTCAAAAGGTAAAGGCTATCAAGGCGTCGTGAAAAGACACGGCTTTGGCGGCGGTCCGAAAAGTCACGGTTCTCGCTTCCACAAAAGACACGGCTCTATCGGTAACCGCGAGTGGCCGGGACGCGTTCAGCCTGGTATGAAGATGGCCGGACACACCGGAAACGAAAAAGTTACCGTTAAAAACGAGATCGTAAGCTTTGACGCCGAAAACGGAATTTTGGTTTTAAAAGGCAGCGTCGCTGGCTATAACGGCGCAATGGGCAGAATAAGGATAGTAAAATGAGTAAAGTTTGCGTATTAAACGAAAAATTTGAAAAAGCTAGCGAGCTTGATCTACCGGCTAATTACGCTGAGATCAACCCGCACAACCTATATCTTTACGTTAAGTCTTATTTGTCCGGTATGCGTTCAAATTCGGCTCACACCAAAACCAGAGCTTTCGTAAGCGGCGGCGGTAAAAAACCGTGGAGACAAAAAGGTCGCGGCGGCGCTAGAGCGGGCTCAACCAGAACTAACGTCTGGGTAGGCGGCGCGGTAGCATTTGGTCCGAGCAACGAGCGAAACTACTTCCAAAAGGTCAATAAAAAGCAAAAAAGATTGGCGCTTGAGTTCGCGCTAAACGAAAAAGCTAACGCGGGTAAAATTTTCGCGGTAGATAGCATAGAGATCGCAAGCGGCAAGACTAAAGACGCGGCTAAAATAATCAGCGCGTTAAATTTGAGAGACGCCTTGGTCGTAAAAGATCTGCTTGACGACAACACGCTATTGGCGTTTAGAAATCTATCAAACTGCTATCTAATCGATGCGAGCGAGATAAACGCTTACTTAGTGGCGACTTACGGTGCCGTCGTTATCGAGAAGGCCGCACTTGAAACTATAATAAAAGAGGGCTGAAATGGCAGATATAACTGATATCAAAACGATTTTATATACGGAAAAAACTCTCGGTCTTCAAGAGCAAGGCGTGGTCGTTATACAAACTTCGCCTAAGATGACTAAAAATAGGCTGAAAGAAATTTTGAAAGAGTATTTTGGAGTAACGCCGCTTCGCGTAAATTCGCTTAGAATCGACGGAAAAGTTAAGCGTTTCAAAGGAAGAGAAGGGCAACGCAACGAAATAAAGAAATTTTACGTTAAGTTGCCTGAAGGCTCAAGCCTAGAAAACACGGAGGCGTAAGATGGCGATAAAAACCTATAAACCTTATACACCTAGCCGCAGATTTATGACGGGCTTATCAAGCGAAGATATCACCGCTAAACCTAGCGTGAGAAGCTTGCTTGTAAAGATCCCTGTAAGCGGCGGTAGAAATAATAACGGAAGAATAACTTCTAGACATAAAGAAGGCGGAGCGAAGAAACTTTATAGAATCATCGACTTTAAACGCCGCAAATTCGGTATCGAAGGCAAGGTCGAAGCTATCGAGTACGATCCGAACAGAAACTGCCGCATCGCGCTTATCGCTTATAAAGACGGCGAAAAACGCTATATCATTAGACCAAACGGACTAAATGTTGGTGATGTAGTAGCAGCAGCCGAAGCGGGCCTAGATATAAAACCTGGCAACGCGATGAAACTAAGAAATATCCCGGTTGGTACCATCGTACACAACGTGGAGCTAAAACCAGGCAAGGGCGCTCAGATGGCTCGTTCAGCCGGCGGTTACGCTCAGCTAATGGGTAAAGAGGAAAAATACGTAATGCTTCGCTTGCCAAGCGGCGAGATGAGACAAGTACTTGCAGAGTGCATGGCTAGTATCGGCGTAGTAGGTAACGAAGACTGGGCGAACGTAACTATCGGTAAAGCCGGACGTAATCGCCACAGAGGTATCCGTCCTCAAACTCGCGGTTCTGCGATGAACCCGGTAGATCACCCGCACGGCGGTGGTGAGGGCAAGAAAAACTCTGGCCGTCATCCTGTTACTCCATGGGGTAAACCGACTAAAGGTGCTAAGACTCGCCGCAAGAAGGCTAGCGATAAGCTTATAATTTCAAGAAGGAAAGGTAAATAGAGATGGCAAGATCACTCAAAAAAGGACCTTTTGTCGATGAGCATGTAATGAAAAAAGTCGTTGCCGCTAAAAAAGCTAACGACAACAAGCCGATAAAAACATGGTCTAGACGCAGCACGATAGTGCCTGAAATGATAGGCCTAACGTTTAACGTTCATAACGGCAAGAGCTTCATTCCAGTATACGTTACGGAAAACCACATCGGATATAAACTAGGCGAATTTGCTCCTACGCGCACATTTAAGGGTCACAAAGGCTCAGTGCAAAAGAAAATCGGTAAGTAAGGGGATAAGATGAGCAAATCAATTATTAAATTCGTAAGATTATCTCCGACTAAAGCCAGACTAATCGCAAGAGAAGTACAAGGCATGAACGCAGAATTTGCGCTAGCTAGCCTTAGCTTTATGCCAAACCGCGGCGCAAAATTTATCGCTACGGCTATCAGCTCTGCGGTAGCTAACGGCGGATTCGAGCCTGAAGAGGTTATCGTAACAAGCTGCCGCGTGGATGCGGGCCCAGTATTAAAAAGATTTAGACCGCGAGCGAGAGGAAGCGCAAGCAGAATCCGCAAACCGACTTCTCATATCTTAGTAGAAGTATCTAAACCTGAAAAGAAGGAAGCGTAATATGGGTCAGAAAGTAAATCCGATAGGTCTAAGACTAGGAATAAACCGCAACTGGGAGTCAAGATGGTTTCCTGCTAAAGGAACTTTGGCTGAAAATATCGGCGAAGACTACAAAATTCGCGCTTTCTTGAAAAAGAAACTTTACTATGCGGGCGTTTCTCAAATTTTGATCGAGA
Organism: uncultured Campylobacter sp.; assembly: GCA_963519525.1. Taxonomy (GTDB): domain Bacteria; phylum Campylobacterota; class Campylobacteria; order Campylobacterales; family Campylobacteraceae; genus Campylobacter_A. Next base: position 29,499 of record CAUQOI010000003.1, on the reverse strand, counting down.
GAACCGCTAAGAAAATTCGCGTAACCGTCGTAGCAGCTCGCCCCGGTATTATCATCGGCAAAAAGGGCTCTGACGTAGAGAAGCTTAAAGAGGATATCCAAAAGCTGATCAACAAAGAAGTAAACGTAAATATTAAAGAAGAAAGAAAAGCTCAAGCTTCGGCTCAACTAGCTGCCGAAAACGTAGCTATGCAGCTTGAAAAACGCGTTGCATTTAGACGCGCGATGAAAAAGGTTATCCAAGGCGCTCAAAAGTCAGGTGCTAAAGGTATCAAAATTTCAGTTGCTGGACGTCTCGGCGGCGCTGAGATCGCTAGAACCGAGTGGTACTTAGAGGGTCGCGTTCCGCTTCACACTCTAAGAGCTAAGATCGATTACGGCGTTGCCGAAGCGCATACGACTTATGGAAACATAGGTATAAAAGTGTGGATATTTAAAGGCGAGGTTCTTCAAAAAGGCGTTCAACCTGAAAAGAACGAAGAAGAAAAAGCCGATAAAAAACCGCGCAGAGCAAGAAGAGGTAAATAATCATGTTGATGCCAAAACGAACTAAATTTCGCAAACAGATGAAAGGCAGAAACCGCGGTAAAGCTACTCGCGGCGCCGATCTTGCTATGGGCGAGATCGGAATAAAAGCCGTAGAAGCGGGCCGCGTAAATTCGCGCCAGATCGAAGCGGCTCGTGTGGCTCTAACCCGCCACGTAAAACGCCAGGCTAAAACTTGGATCAGAGTTTTCCCGGATAAGCCGCTAACCAAAAAACCTCTACAAACTCGTATGGGTAAAGGTAAAGCCGGAGTCGAAGAGTGGGTTATGAATATAAAACCAGGTCGTATAATAGTCGAAATGGCGGGCGTAGATGAGGAATTAGCGCGCGAAGCTCTAACTCTAGCCATCCACAAACTTCCGTTTAAGACTAAAATCGTAACGCGAGAGAGTGAAAATGAAATATACTGATATTAAAGACAAAAGCGTTGCAGAACTTAACGCGTTATTGAAAGAGAAAAAGGTGCTTTTATTTACTTTAAGACAAAAGCTAAAAACCATGCAGCTAAGCAACCCTAACGAGATTCGCGCCGTCCGCAAGGAAATAGCGCAAATCAACACTGCAATTAGCGCTTCAAAGTAAGGGGTGAGAAATGGCATTAAAAAGAGAAATTCAAGGTGTCGTTTTACAAAAGGCCGGCGATAAGACGGCTACGATTTTGGTTGAGAGACGCGTTATGCACCCAAGATACCACAAATTCGTAAAACGCTTTAAAAAATATATGATTCACGACGAAAAGAACGAAACAAAAGCGGGCGATACGGTCGTAGCTATCGAATGCAGACCGCTAAGCGCGAGAAAATCTTTCCGCTTAAAGACTATTTTAGCGACGGGGGTTGAGTAATGATACAATCTTTTACGAGGCTTACGGTCGCCGACAATAGCGGCGCGAAAGAGCTAATGTGTATTAAAGTTTTGGGCGGCAGCAAGAGAAGATACGCGACACTTGGCGACGTTATCATCTGCTCGGTCAAAAAGGCGCTTCCAAACGGTAAGATCAAAAAAGGTCAAGTGGTAAAAGCAGTCGTCGTTAGAACTAAAAAAGAGGTTCAAAGAGATAACGGCTCGCTAATCCGCTTTGACGAAAACGCAGCCGTCATCCTAGATAACAAACGCGAGCCTATCGGTACTCGTATCTTTGGACCGGTCGGCCGTGAGGTTAGATATGCTAACTTTATGAAAATCGTTTCGCTTGCTCCGGAGGTGTTATAATGGCTAACGTTAAATTTAAAGTAAAAAAAGGCGATACCGTTAAGATCATCGCAGGCGACGACAAAGGTAAAACAGGTAAAATTTTATCCGTCCTAGCCAAAAAAGGACAAGTCATCGTCGAGGGCTGCAAGGTAGATAAAAAAGCTATAAAACCTAGCGAAAAGACCCCAAACGGCGGCTTTATCAATAAAGAGATGCCTATTGATATCTCAAACGTTGCAAAAGTTGAGGGCTGAAAATGAATAGATTAAAAGCTAAATATAATGAGGTCGTAAAGCCTGCTTTGGCTAAAGAATTCGACATCAAAAATCCTATGCTAATCCCTGCGATCGAAAAGATCGTGATAAGCGTAGGCGCTGGCGAATCGGCTAAAGATCAAAAGCAACTTCAAAACATCGCCGATACTATTTCGCTAATCGCAGGACAAAAAGCTGTTGTTACCGACGCTAAAAAATCGGTTGCGGGCTTTAAAGTGCGCGAGGGTTTCCCTGTCGGTGTAAAAGTAACGCTTAGAAAAGAGAATATGTTTGCGTTTTTAGATAAACTAATCTCTATCGCGCTACCGAGAGTTAAGGACTTTAGAGGCCTTCCAAAAGACGGTTTTGATGGACGTGGAAACTACAACTTCGGTCTTGACGAGCAGCTAATGTTCCCAGAGGTCGAGTATGATAAGATTTTACGCACTCATGGTATGAATATAGTTATAGTCACGACGACAAACAGCGACAAAGAGGCATTCAAATTGCTTGAGCTATTTGGTTTGCCGTTTGCGAAAGGAAAGTAATATGGCGAAAAAATCAATGATAGCAAAGGCTGCCAGAAAGCCTAAATTTGCGGTTCGCGGCTATACGAGATGCCAAATTTGCGGACGTCCGCATTCGGTTTATAAAGATTTTGGAATTTGCCGCGTATGCCTAAGAAAAATGGCTAACGAGGGACTAATCCCGGGTCTAAAAAAAGCAAGCTGGTAAGGAAGAGAAATGTTAAATGACTTAATTTCAGACGGACTAACTCGCATTAGAAACGCCGCAATGAGAAGACTTGAAACTACAAAGCTTCTTCATTCAAACGTCGTCGAGGCTACTTTATCTATCCTTGCGGCTAAAGGCTATATCGAGAGCTACAACGTTGTAGAAGAAGATAAAAAGAAATTTATAAACGTAGTTCTAAAATACGACGAGCACGGCAGAAGCGTGATTAACGAGCTTAAGCGCGTATCAAGCCCGGGTCGCCGCGTTTATAAGGGAAAAGACGAGATCAAGAGATTTAAAAACGGCTACGGAACGATCATCGTTAGCACCAGCAAAGGCGTTTTGAGTAACGAAGAAGCTCACAAAGCTGGCGTAGGCGGCGAAATACTCTGCTCTGTGTGGTAATGGACAACAACGATGCGGGACATCGTTGTTGCATCCTTGAAAATGTAATCTAATTCGGTAGGCTTGTCGTGTTTGCGACGGGGTAGCGTTTTGGATTACCTTGAAATAAAGTTTGAATTGATGGGCTTATTTTTGTAGCAAGACGTCAATTCGACATCATTAAAATGTAGTCTGATTCGGTAGGCTTGTCGCATTTATGACGGGGTAGCGTTTTAGATTACCTTAAAAAGAAGCTTGAAGCGGTGAGCTTGCTGGATTTACAGCAGGGGCATCGTTTTTGAATCTTTAAAATGAAATTTGACTAGGCATCTTTTTGTAGTTTATAAAATTTACGAAAAACTTCCGCCGTCAAATTTATAAAATTTAAAAATGGAAGCTCAAATTTAAAAAGCTTCCCAAATTTAGCTCGATATGCAAATTTATCCAAATTTGCCAAAGCTAAATTTAAAAACGACGATGTCAAATTTGACGCCAAATTTTAGGAAGTAGATCCAAAAAAAGCAAGTCAAATTTGACGAGAAAATTAAAGTGTTTGAAGCGGTTTTTATCGCTTCGATTCATTTCTATTTTTATGGTATTGCGGTATCCATTCGTAAAAGTAGACATACCCTAGACAAGTAAAAAGGAAAAAAATGTCACGTATAGGAAAACAGCCGATAGCTATTCCAAGCGGAGTAGAGGTCAGCGTAGAAGGCAACGTCCTTAAATTTAAAAAAGGCGCTCATTTAAAAGAGCTTGACACAAAAGGGCACGTAGACGTTAAAGTCGAGGATGCTCACATAGTATTTTCTCCAAAGAGCGACGAGAGACAAGATAGAGCCTACTGGGGCACTTATAGAGCGCTTGCAAACAATATCGTCATCGGCATTACAAAAGGTTTTGTTCGCCAGCTTGAGATCAACGGCGTTGGTTACAAAGCCGCTGCTAAAGGCCAAGTGCTTGAGCTTACTTTAGGATTTTCTCACCCGATAAATCACGAAGTGCCAAAAGGCGTTGAAATCAGCGTAGAGAAAAACATCATAACTATCAAAGGCGACGATAAGCAAGTTGTTGGCCAGATCGCGGCGCAAGTCAGAGCGTATAGACCGCCTGAACCGTATAAGGGCAAAGGCGTTAAATACGTAGAAGAGCGCATCATCCGCAAAGCCGGTAAGACATCTAAGAAGTAAGGGATAGATAATGACAGCAAATGTATTAAAAAGAAAACTCACTCTTAGAATCAAGAGAAAAAGAAGAATCAGAGCCAAAATTTCCGGCACTGCGGTATTGCCTAGAATTTCTATCTTCAAATCAAACAGAACTCTTTACGTTCAAGCTATCGACGACGTAGCGGCCGTAACTATAGCGGCAGCCGACGGCAGAAAACTAGGCATAAAAGCAAACAAAGAAGGTGCCGTAACTTTGGCTAAAGAATTTGCAAAAACTCTAAAAGCTAAAAAAGTAGAAACGGCATTATTCGACAGAAACGGCTATTTGTATCACGGAGTCGTAGCGGCTTTTGCAGACGCATTACGTGAAAACGGTATCAAACTATAAGGAAAATCGCTATGGAAAAATATAACAGAGAAGAATTCGAAGAAGTAATGGTTGATATCGGCCGCGTTACAAAGGTCGTAAAAGGCGGTCGTAGATTTAGATTTACGGCTCTTGTCGTAGTAGGAAACAGGAACGGCCTAGTAGGCTTTGGCTTCGGTAAAGCAAAAGAGGTGCCGGACGCTATGAGAAAAGCCGTCGACGACGCGTTTAAAAACATCATCGAGGTAAAAAGAAAAGGCTCGACTATACCTCACGACGTAGAAGTTAAATTTAACGCTAGCCGCGTTTTACTTCGCCCTGCTAGCGAAGGTACGGGCGTGATCGCGGGCGGTAGTGCTCGTCCTATTCTAGAGCTTGCGGGCATCAAGGACATCCTAACAAAATCGCTTGGCTCAAACAACTCGGCAAACGTCGTTCGCGCTACTTTAAAAGCGCTAAGTATGCTTAAAGGCTAAGGAGAAGATATGGGACTAGAAAATTTAAAACCTGCCGAGGGCTCGACTAGACAAATCAAAAGACTAGGTCGCGGTCAAGGTAGCGGTCAAGGTAAAACCGCTGGTAAAGGACACAAAGGTCAAAGAGCTAGAAAAGGCTACAATGAGAAAAGAGGCTTCGAGGGCGGTCAGCAACCGCTTCAAAGACGCCTTCCAAAAGTAGGCTTTACTTCTAAATTTGAGAAACCTTACGTAATCAACGTAGAAAAAATCGTTGCGGTAAAAGAGCTAAGCGAGATCACTATCGCTACTATCGCTACCGTGCATAAAATTTCAAGCAGCGTCAAGAAAATCAAATTGATCGGAGTGAGTGCGAAAGATTTGGCTTCGAAAATCAAAGACGAGAACGTAACCGTTAGCGGACGTGCGTAATGAATAAGACATTGACCAACAAGATTTTAATCACGTTGGCATTTTTATTTGCTTACAGGATACTGGCATACGTGCCGGTTCCTGGCGTAAACGTCAATGTTATTAAAGAGTTTTTCGATTCGAATTCCTCAAATGCACTGGGACTATTTAATATGTTCAGCGGTAAGGCCGCAGAGCGCCTCAGTATCATCTCTCTAGGCATTATGCCATACATCACGGCATCTATCATCATGGAGCTTTTAGCGGCTACTTTCCCAAATTTGGGCAAGATGAAAAAAGACCGCGACGGCATGCAAAAATATATGCAGATCATCCGCTATGCCACTATCGGTATCACGCTTGTTCAAGCAGTAGGCGTTAGTATGGGGCTTCAGAGCCTTCACGGTAGAGGTGGAGAGGACGCGATAATGATAGATATGAATTTATTTATCGCGATTGCGGCAGCTTCGATGTTAACTGGAACTATGCTTTTGATGTGGATAGGCGAGCAGATCACTCAGCGCGGTATCGGCAACGGTATCAGCCTTATTATCTTCGCGGGTATCGTTAGCGGCATACCTTCAGCCATCGGCGGAACGGTAAATTTGGTAAATACGGGCGAGATGAACTTTCTTGTAGTTATCGTAATTTTGCTTGTTATCTTGGTCACGGTAGGTATAGTTATCTACGTCGAGATGGGCGAGAGACGCGTACCGGTGAGCTATTCGCGTAAGGTAGTGATGGAAAATCAAAACAAACGCATTATGAACTATATACCTATCAAGGTAAATTTAAGCGGCGTTATTCCTCCGATTTTCGCCAGTGCGATTTTGATGTTCCCAAGTACCATTTTGCAGGCCAGTACAAATCCTTATATCCAAGCTATTCACGATTTTTTAAATCCAAATAGCTATTTTTTCAACTTTTTGACGTTCTTGCTGGTCGTATTTTTTGCATATTTTTACGCTTCGATCGCGTTTAATGCAAAAGATATCAGCGAAAATTTAAAAAGGCAGGGCGGCTTTATTCCGGGCATTAGACCGGGCGAGGGCACTGCGGGTTATCTAAACGAGGTCGCATCAAGGCTAACATTTAGCGGCGCGATTTACCTCGGTCTTATCTCGACGCTTCCTTGGGTGCTCGTTAAAATTATGGGCGTTCCGTTTTATTTCGGTGGCACGTCGGTACTGATCGTAGTTTCTGTTGCGCTTGATACGATGCGAAGGATAGAAGCTCAAATTTATATGAACAAATATCAAACTCTAAGCGCGGTAGGCTTGTGATGGCTATAACCATTATGCAGCCAAACGACATAGAGAAGATGCGAGCGGCGAATAAAATCGTCGCTCAAACCCTCGACTACGTAGAAAGCGTCATCAAGCCCGGCATTTCGCTACTCGAAATAGACAAAATTTGCGACGATATGATAAGGGCTGCAGGCGCAAAGCCGGCATTTAAGGGGCTTTACGGCTTTCCAAACGCCGCTTGCATCAGCGTAAATGAAGTAGTCATCCACGGCATCCCGAACGAATACAAACTGCAAGAAGGCGACATCGTAAGCGTCGATATCGGTTCAAATTTGAACGGATATTTCGGCGACTCGGCTAGGACTTGGGGCGTGGGTCAAATTTCGCGCGAGGACGAAAAGCTAATTGCTTGCGCTAAAGACGCGCTGTATTTTGCGATAGATACCGTAAAAGCTGGAATGCACTTTAAAGAGCTTAGTTTTGAAATCGAGAAATTTATAAGAGCTCGTGGGTTCGTTCCGCTAACGGGATTTTGCGGTCACGGCATCGGTAGACGCCCGCATGAAGATCCGCAAATTTTAAATTATTTAGAGGGCGGCAGTCCAAAATCGGGACCGAAAATCAAAAACGGAATGGTATTTTGCGTGGAGCCGATGATCTGCCAAAAAGACGGTACTCCAGTGATCGGTCACGACAAATGGAAAGTAACTAGCAAAGACGGGCTAAGAACCAGCCACTATGAGCACTGCATGGCAGTCGTAAACGGACGTGCGGAGATCTTAAGCCTAGCGTAAAATTTTAAAATTTACAAATCGTTCGTGCGACTTGTAAATTTTAAAATTTTAATTTGTGGTGAGTTAAAATTTTAATTTCAAGCTTCCGCCGATCGGCGAAAGTAAATTTAACAAAAAGGAGTTAAGTGGCAAAAGACGACGTCATAGAGATTGACGGCAACGTCATCGAGGCGCTGCCAAACGCGACGTTTAAGGTCGAGCTCGACAACAAACACGTGATTTTGTGTCATATTGCGGGCAAGATGAGGATGCATTATATAAAAATAATGCCTGGAGACCGCGTAAAGGTGGAACTAACGCCTTACAGTCTGGATAAGGGCAGGATAATTTACCGACATAAGTAAATTAAAAGCTAAATTTGGCTATACTCAGCCCTTTGCGACAAATTGCTGTATGAAGAATTGTTTTCAAAGCCCACCACTTGTTTTGAAAATAGTTGGTTTAAAATTTCGTTAAACCTGATGCAGCCTAAAAGTGGAATAAATTTTTAGGAGACTAGAATGAAAGTTCGTCCTTCTGTAAAGAAGATGTGTGACAAGTGCAAAATTGTCAAGCGCCAAGGCGTAGTTCGCATAATCTGCGAAAATCCAAAACATAAACAAAGACAAGGATAAAGCATGGCACGTATCGCAGGTGTGGATTTACCAAAGAAAAAGAGAATCGAATACGGTTTGACCTATATTTACGGTATCGGTCTTCACAAATCTCGTCAAATTTTGGATGCTACCAAAATTTCTTACGATAAAAGAGTAAACGATCTAACCGAAGACGAAGCTGCGGCTATCCGCAAAGAGATCCAAGAGAACCACGTGGTGGAAGGCGACCTTAGAAAAAGCGTCGCTATGGACATCAAGGCCCTTATGGACTTGGGAAGCTACCGCGGTCTAAGACACAGAAAAGGTCTTCCGGTGCGCGGTCAAAAGACTAAAACAAACGCTAGAACTAGAAAAGGCAAGCGCAAAACAGTCGGCGCTGCGACGAAATAAGGATAAGCGATGGCAAAAAGAAAAGTAGTTAAAAAGAAAATTGTAAGAAAAAGTATCGCTAAAGGTATCGTTTATATAAGCGCGACTTTTAACAACACTATGGTAACGGTTACCGATGAGATGGGAAATGCTATCGCTTGGAGCAGTGCTGGTGGACTAGGCTTTAAAGGAAGTAAAAAATCAACTCCTTATGCGGCCCAACAAGCAGTAGAAGACGCTCTAACCAAAGCAAAAGAGCACGGTATAAAAGAAGTAGGCATCAAAGTACAAGGTCCTGGCAGCGGTAGAGAGACCGCAGTCAAGAGCGTAGGCGCGGTAGAGGGCATAAAAGTAACGTTTTTAAAAGATATAACTCCGCTTCCGCATAACGGTTGCAGACCGCCGAAACGCCGCCGCGTATAATTAGAAATTTAGGAGAATTATTATGGCTAGATATAGAGGACCCGTTGAAAAATTAGAAAGAAGACTCGGCGTTAGTTTGGCGCTAAAGGGCGAGCGTCGCTTGGCAGGTAAAAGCGCGCTTGACAAAAGGCCTTACGCTCCGGGACAACACGGACAAAGAAGAAGCAAGATAAGCGAATACGGCTTACAGCTCCGCGAAAAACAAAAAGCTAAATTTATGTACGGCATTAGCGAAAAGCAATTCCGCCGCTTATTCCAAGAGGCCGCTCGCCGCGAGGGAAATACCGGTGCGCTTTTGGTACAGCTTTTAGAGCAAAGATTAGATAACGTAGTTTACAGAATGGGCTTTGCGACGACTCGCCGCTTCGCTCGTCAGCTAGTTACTCACGGACATATTTTAGTAAACGGCAAGAGAGTTGATATTCCTTCTTACAGAGTCCAAGCTGGCGCTAAAGTAGAGGTTATCGAAAAATCTAAAAACAATCCGCAAATCGTTCGCGCGATCGATCTTACGGCGCAAACCGGCATCGTAGCTTGGGTCGACGTCGAAAAAGATAAAAAATTCGGAATTTTCACAAGAACTCCGGAAAGGGAAGAAGTCGTCATTCCTGTCGAGGAAAGATTCATAGTAGAGCTTTATTCGAAATAATAAGGGGTATAACGATGAGAAAAATTACCACATCAGCTTATATGCCTACCGAAATTTCAGTAGAGAGTATAAGCGAGAATGTCGCCAGAATAACCGCGTATCCGTTTGAGACGGGCTATGCGGTCACTTTGGCTCATCCGCTAAGACGACTTTTATATAGCAGCACGGTTGGATTTGCGGCTACGGGTGTCAAAATAGAGGGCGTATCTCACGAATTTGATTCGATGAGAGGCATGCTCGAGGACGTAGCGCAGTTTATTATAAATTTAAAAAACATCCGCTTTAAGCTAAAAAACGAGTCTGAGCGCGAGGTGGTCGAGTATTCGTTTAAAGGTCCAAAAGAGATAAAAGCCGGTGATCTAAAAAGCGATGTCGTAGATATCGTAAATCCGGACGCCTATCTTGCGACCATAAACGAGGACGCGGAGCTTAAATTTTCCGTAATCATCCAAAAAGGTATCGGATACGTCCCAAGCGAAGAGATAAGAGACAATACCGAAGAGGGTTATATAGCCCTCGACGCGTTCTTTACGCCTGTTAAAAAAGCCGTTTACGAGCTAGTAAATGTTCTAGTCGAGGACAATCCGGACTATGAGAAGATTATTTTTACGGTTACGACGGACGGACAAGTGGGCGCGATCGAAGCGTTTAAACACGCGATCGAGGCGATGTATCAACAGATGTCGGTGTTTAAAGGCGTTTTAAATATCGACGTTTCGGCAGGTCTAAACGCTCAAACTTCAGGTAGCGAGCATGCGAAACTACTTCAAAGCGTAGAAGAGTTAAATTTGAGCGCCAGAAGCTTTAACTGCCTTGATAAAGCCGAGATTAGATTTATTGGCGAGCTTGCTTTGATGGATGAAAACGAGCTAAAAGAGCTTAAAAATTTAGGTAAAAAATCTCTCGAAGAGATTAAGGCCGTTATGCAAGAGATCGGATATCCGGTCGGCGGCGACTTAGGCGGCGGCAAAGAGCAACTCAAGAAAAAAATCGCCGACCTAAAATCACAAATGAGTGCAAAAGAGTAAAAGGAACATAAATGAGACACGGTCACGGATACAGAAAACTAGGTAGGACGTCGGCTCACCGCTCGGCTCTACTTAAAAACTTAGCTATCGCTATCATTAAAAGCGAAAAGATAGAGACGACCTTGCCTAAGGCAAAAGAGTTAAGAAGCTATATCGAAAAGCTAATCACTAGAGCGAGAAAAGGCGACAGCAACGCTCACAGAGCGGTTTTCGCCAGCTTACAGGATAAAGAAACTACGAATAAGCTAGTAACCGAGCTTGCTCCAAAATTTGTAGGTAAAAACGGCGGATATACGCGCATCGTTAAGACTCGCGTTCGCCGAGGCGATGCTGCCGAGATGGCTTATATCGAGCTAATCAAAGAATAATTTTTAGAGAGCTTCGGCTCTCTTTTTCTTTTTAAATTTATCTGCCTTCAATTATCTCGAAATCCACTCTAGCTTTTTATCTCAATTAAATTTGTTTGCTTATTTGTTACTTTGTTTGTAATTTTACACATGTGTGGAAAATGTTAAAATTTGTAGCGACTTTTATTCTAAATTTTATGCGATTTTACACACAATTTTACTTTTGAAAGATTTGATCGCATGGCAAGCGTAATGTACCGAATTTGTAATATCTGAAAGTAATTTGAGAATATACGACAACCGCGCATAACTATTTTGAGCTTTATATTGCGCGCTGTATCCTTTTTATTATCGCCGTTTTTCGCTCTCAACCGTTACTAGTGTTTTTTAAATTTGACCCATTCGCACTTAGAATCGCTTAAAACTCCAAATTTATCCAAGTCAAAAATAGCCGCCAAAACGCCAAACTCATAGCGTATTTAAAATTTTATCTGCTATAATACCCCAAAAAATTAAAAGGTTAAAAATGATCCCATTCACCGACGAAGAGCTTCTAAAGCCCGTAAAAGCCAGCCTACAAAAGGTTTTGCCGATGCTTGAAAACGACGGCGGAGGCATGGAGCTATTAGGTATCAAAAACGGCAAAATTTACGTCCGCCTTACCGGCCACTGCCACGGCTGCGCAGCTAGCTCGACTACGCTAAAATACGGCATCGAGCGCCAGCTTCGCATGGATATCCACCCCGAGCTAGAGGTCGTAAACATCCCTATCGGCGAGGAAGTTAAATTTGATTGATTATAAAAAGGCGGGACTAAAAGCGTTTAATAAGGGCGAATTTGACGCCGCCGCGAGCTATTTTTCGCTCGCTTACGACAAAAAACCGGACAAAAAGCTGCTTTTCCTCATCATGCTTTGCTCGCTTGCCAAGACTCGCCGCGACGAGGCGATGACGCTTTTTGAGATATTTAAGCTAAAAGATAAGCTCGGCATGAGCCCGGACGAGCTAGAGGAAATTTTGGGCGCACTCGAGGCGAAATTTAACGACGACGAGAGCCTTGAGGAGCAAAACGCCATCAGCTACGCCGATTTTATGGATGCGGTCAGGCGCGGCGGATTTAAAAGCACCTTTGAGGACATCATGTTTTCCACGCGCGTGATGATCGACAACCGCGACGATTTCCTCGAGTTTTTGCAAAATCTTATCAAAAACGACTTCATCGAAATGGGGCTAAACTACATCGAGACCGCGGCCGTGATGTTTGCCGGCGACGAACGGCTAAGCGCGCTGGCTCGCGAAATCAACGAAAAGGCCGAAAGTGAAAATTTACGTTAAAGAACGCTTCGTCACCGATAACTCGAACGAATGCGAGGCGGATTGCTATTTCGTAAAAACGGCGACGAACGCTAAATTTGAAGCCGTCGCCGAAGCAAAGGGCGCAAAAATCATAAATTTGGCCGAGTGTAAGCGGTTGCTGGGCATCGACGAAAATATCAAGATCATCGGTATCACGGGCACGAACGGCAAGACTACGACCGCAGCGCTTATCTGCGCTACGCTCTTAAATTTAGGCTACGGATGCGGCCTGTGCGGCACTCGCGGCGCTTTTATAAACGGCGAACGCATCGACGATAAGGCGCTAACGACGAGCGAAATTTTACGCACGCTTAGCTACCTAAAGGCCGCTAGCGAGCGCGGTTGCGAGTACTTCGTGATGGAGGTTAGCTCGCACGCCATCGCGCAAAAACGTATCGAGAGCTTGGATTTCGCGATGAAAATTTTTACGAATTTGACCCAGGACCACCTCGACTATCACGGCACGTTTGAAGAGTACGCGCGCGTAAAGAGCGAGTTTTTCGCAGACGACGCACCAAAGCTCATAAATATAGACGACCGCGGCGGGATCAAATTTAACCCCGCAAATGCTTTAACCTATGCGTTGCACGCCGACGCGGACTTTGCGCCCGTCGAGTATTCGCTAGAAGGCGGTATACGCGCGACGCTAAAGACCCCGCGCGGGCAAACGACGCTAAGTTCAAATTTACATGGCGAATTTAACCTCTACAATCTCATCGCAGCCGTCTCTTGCGTCGCGACGCTGACGGATAGGCCGCTAGAGCAGATCGCGCGCGCCGCGGCAGAATTCGACGGCGTAGAAGGGCGCATGGAGGTCGTGAGCCGTGAGCCGCTCGTGATCGTGGACTTCGCGCACACTCCAGATGGCATCAAAAAGGTGCTAAACGCGCTTCGCCACCGCAAGATCGTCGCAGTTTTTGGCGCCGGAGGCGACAGGGATCGCACTAAACGCCCTAAAATGGGCGCGATAGCGCAAAAATACGCGCACAGGCTCGTCGTCACCAGCGACAACCCCCGTAGCGAAGAGCCAGAAAGCATCATCGCCGAGATCTGCGGCGGCCTAGAGATGAACGAGAGCGTAAAATGTATCGCAAACCGCAAAGAGGCGATAAAATACGCGCTTGAAAGCCTCGCGCAGGATGAAATTTTGGTGATTTTAGGCAAGGGCGACGAAACCTATCAAGAGATCAAGGGCGTAAAATATCCATTTAGCGACAAAGAGGTCGTGCGCGAACTTTTGAACGAACGCGCCTAAATTTACGAATGAAACGGCGACGAAGTAAGGGTGAATTCGAGTAAAATTTGCCTTTGTTTGCGTCTAAATTTCTATTTTACTGCCGAGCGGCGTCAAATTTATCGCAGCTTTTATCGCTCGCGCAAATGCCTCCAAAATCAAATTTAATCACAAATTTTACTCCGAATTTTATCGCGTCAGGCAAGCAAAAACGAATCGCCGCGGCTATATAAAGTTGCTTTTCGCGGCTAAATTTATAGTATAATTTTCCCAAAAAACACAAAGGACGACCGATGAAAATCGAAATTTTATCAAGCAAAATCCACCGCGCACGCGTGACGGACGCCAACCTAAACTACGTGGGCTCGGTCACGATCGGACCCGAGCTCATCGAAGCTGCGGGGCTCTGCGAATACCAAAAAGTCGAGATCCTAAACGTCAATAACGGCGAGCGCTTCGCCACATACGTCATCCGCGGCGAGAAAAAGGGCGAGATCTGCCTAAACGGCGCGGCCGCGCGCAAAGTCTGCGTCGGCGACGTCGTCATCATCGTTGCTTACGCACTTCTTAGCGCCAAAAAAGCAAGAGATTTCGAACCAAAAATCGTGCAGGTAAACGAGCGAAACGAGATCGTAAAATAATTTACGCCCAAATTTGCCGTTTTTGCGGCGGGGCGTTTAAATTTACGTTTTATGGCGCTGAGTCAAATTTGCGGTAAAATTTGGGCTAATGCGGGGCGACGATCATTTGCGAACAGGTGAAGGGCGAATGCGCCGAATGTCAATTTGTTCAAATTTGCCGCCGTTTGGCGTTAAATTGGATGCGGCCGGTAAAATTTGACGAAAATGGGCAAAATTTTGCGCCTGAATTTAAAAGGATTCGCAAAATGATAGCGATTTATTTTAGCTCCACAGGCAACACGAAGCATTGCGTGGAGAGATTTATAGAGCGCCTGGGCGGCGATATCCCCGCGGTTTCGATCGAGGACGAGGGTTGCGGCGAGCTACTAAAGCGCTCGGACGACGTGATCCTCGCCTATCCCGTTTACTTTAGCGACCTGCCGCAGATCGTGCGCGAGTTTATTTGCGAAAACAGCGCGAATTTTCGCGGTAAAAACGTCTTTATCATCGCTACGATGGAGATTTTTAGCGGCGACGGAGCGGGCTGCGCGGCTAGGATACTAAGGCGAGCGGGCGCGAAGATAACGGGCGGCGCGCACGTGAAAATGCCCGCGTTTATCCTCGACGTGGCGATTTTTAGCTATTCGGCACAGAAAAACGAGCGAGTGATCAAGGAGGCAAACGCCAAGCTGCAGCGCGTAGCGCAGGCATTTGCCGCGGGTAAGCCGCCGCAAGAGGGGCTAGGCATGCTATGCCGTATCGCGGGGCTTTTGGGACAGCGGCTCTGGATGAAAATTTGGGACAAAACGCCGTTTGCTAAGCGCAAACCGAGCCTAGATACGGCGCGGTGCAGCGGATGCGGCGAGTGCGCGAAATCCTGTCCGATGCAAAATATAAAAATCACGCACGGTAAAGCAAAATTCGGCGAGCGCTGCACGATTTGTTATAGATGCGTAAACAAATGCAGGCAAAAGGCGATAACGATCCTCGGAAAGGCGAAAAATCTGGAAAAATCGGTCGCGGCGGAGCTCAAAGATATCTGACGCGCGTTCGTTCGGGCGGTCTTGATATGGCTTATTTTATCGCTTTTCAACTCGTCAAAAGATTTCAAATTTAGCTAGCGCTACCTTAAATGCTCTTTCAGTTCGGCTTTACTTCGCCTGTTAGCCCGGGTAAATTTCTCAAATTTGCAAAAATCAGCGCCAAAAACCACGCAAACACCTATGCGCTAAACCAAAACATATCAAAATGCGCGCAGGCTATTAAAATAAAATTTTACCCTCAAATTTGATGGCTTTTCGGACTTAAATTTACCCGTCCGCGCTCGCATCCGCCGCGAGTTTTAAAGGCGGGAACGAAACTTGCATTGCAGAGCTTAAAAAAGTAAATTTAGCTTAAATTGGCTAAAATAATGCGAAATTTGAAAGGATGTTTATGTTTGAGGGGATCGATTTTTCAAAAATGGGGCAGATGCTCGAGGAGGCGCAAAAAAAGGCGCAAGAAATCGAGCAGGAGAGCCAAAAACGCGAGTTTAGCGTAAAAAGCGGCGGCGGGCTCATTAGCGTCAGAGCAAACGGCAAGGGCGAGGTGCTCGATATCAGCATCGACGACAGCTTGCTAGAGGACAAGGAGAGCTTGCAGATCTTGCTCATTAGCACCGTAAACGACGTACTAAAGATGATCGAGGACGACCGCAAAAACGCCGCGTCAAGGATGCTGGGCGGGTTTGCCGGCATGGGACTAGGGCAATGAAACGCGCAGCTTTCTCGCGCCGTTTGGACGCGGTTTTGGGGCTCGCGCGGTTAAATTTTAGCAGCGCGCGGGGCGATACGGCGGTAAATTTAATCGCAAATTCGAACTCAAATTTAGCCCGCAAAATTTACTCTCCGCTTTTTGCGGTTTTTATGATTTGCGCTCTTGCCGCGTCGCTTAGAGCCGAGCCGCGCCCGACGCAGGACGATTTTAACGCTTGCTTTGAGAAAAACCTGCCCGCCATGGTAAACGTCGCGGGCAACGGCGGCATCGCGATCACGCCAAATCTAATCGCCGTACCTAAAGGCGAAATCCCCGTAAAAAACTACGTCAAATTTGACCCGTATCTGGGCCTCTATCTAGTCGCCTCGGACGCCAAACTCGAGCCTGTAAAGATGGCCGATGATAACGCGACGAAAAAGAGCGACTGGGTCAGCGTCACGCACGATCTAAACGCTACCGTCTACGGCCACGTAAAGGCGCAGGCGCAGGCGCTAGGTGAGCTGGACGCGCTCACGTTTGACGTAAACGGCACGGGCGCCGTGCTAAATCCATGCTGCAAGCTGCGCGGTATCGCCGTGGGCGGGGATAAGTTTGTCCCGAGCCGCTATCTAAGGCACTTTGCGGCGTATAAAGACGTGTACTACGGCGACGTGGGCGCGGTTTTTGAGGAGCGAGACGGCAGACTCTACGTAAAAAGCGTCGATCCGCTCGGACGCGGCGCGGCGCTGATGGCAGGGGATGAAATTTTGAGTGTAAACGGCGAGAAATTTGAGAGCTTGCGCGAGCTAAACGAGAGGATTTTGTTCGCCAAAAAGGGCGAGCGGCTCAAATTTGAGATCAAGCGCGGCGACGAGGTTTTGAGATTTGGCGTGGCGGTTTCGGACGACGCGGCCAAAAAAGAACAAAAAGCGCCGACAAAAGCGGATAAAAAGGCCGCCACTAGCGACGCAAAACCTCAGTCCATACCGCAAAGCAGCGATGCCGCGAGCGTGCAAAAGCTCTACGGCATGACCTTTGACGAGAAACTAACGGTAAAAAGCGTCGACGCAAGCTCGGGCGCGGCGAAATTCGGCGTCAGAGTCGGCGACAAACTGATACAAGTAGGGCAAAAAACGGTCTCAAGCCGCAAAGAAGCGCTAGGCCTGCTCGCTAAAGGCGGCGGTCAAAATTTGCTCTTTAGACGCAACGGCTTTGACTTTTTTTACAACGCGCGGTAGGTTCGGGCGGTAAATTTGACGCTTTTGGCGGGTAAACGAAGCGTCAAATTTAGCCTATACTCGGAGCCGACAAAATAAAACGGAGAATAGATGCAAGATCAAAAAAATTTAGCGATGAAATTAAAATCTACGGGTAACGGTCAAATTTACGTTCAAAACGCGGCGAGAGGGTTAAATTTGAGCGATTCGCGGGCGATATCTAAAGGACAAAAATCTACGCAGAGTTCGCGCGCGAGCTCGTCTCAAAATCAGCCTCAAATTTTAAACGCGGCCAAATCTAAAATATACTCCGAAAACCCGGCTCAAAGCCCGAAAAATCGAGCAAATTTCATCTCGCTAAATGCGGCCAAGAGCTCATCGTTTACTTCCGGCTCAAATTTACGGCAAACAGCGCCGAGCGCCGCCGACCAAGACGCGCTTTTAGCCGAGTTTAAAGCATTTTTGAGCGCACATTTTCCAAGCAACCCTAGCTTTCATCCGTGCTTTGACGAGGCGCTTTCATACACGCTAAAATCGGGCGGCAAGCATTTTCGCGCTATGCTAGTCGCGGGCGTCGTAGCCGCGGTGCGTCCAGAGCGCAAAGAGGCGGCGTTTCACGTCGCGCTGGCATTTGAGACGATGCACAGCTACTCGCTCATCCACGACGATCTGCCCGCGATGGACGACTCGGATCTGCGCCGCGGACAGCCTAGCTTGCACGTCAAATTTGACGAAGTTACGGCGATCCTGGCGGGCGACGCGCTAAACACCCACGCCTTTTATCAGATAGCAAGAGCCCCGCTGGATGCGGATGCGCGCATAAAGTGCGTCGAGATCCTAAGTCGCAACGCAGGCATCTACGGCATGGCGCTGGGGCAGGCGGTGGATTGCTATTTCGAAAATCACAAACTAGGGCTTGAGGAGCTAAAATTTCTGCACACCCACAAGACCGCGCGCCTCATCGCGGCGAGCTTGCAGGCAGGCTGCGTCGTGGCTGGACTAGACGAGACGGAGGCTGCTCGCATTTACGACATCGGTCTTGATCTGGGGCTAGCGTTTCAGATCGCAGACGACATCATCGACGCGACGCAAAGCGCCGAAACGGCGGGCAAACCGACGCATAACGACGGCGCGAAAAACTCATTTACCAACCTTCTTGGCGTAGAGGGTGCAGTGCAGGCTAAAAACGAGCTCATCGCAAAGATAGAACGCGAGCTAGGCAGCGTGCATGCGGGCATCCGCGCTATCGTGACGGGCCTCATCGACAAGCATTTGCGGTAAATTCGGCTTAAATTTGCATCTTAAGCGGTTAAATTTGAGCCGTCAAATTTGCCGTCAAATTTCGCAAATTCTATCCATAACTACAAAACGCTATCCGCGCGTTATAAATAAACTATCTCGCAAACGGTGCCGATCCCGCCGCAAAATCGGCAAAATTCGGCGTCCTTTTTATGCTATAATCTTTTAAATTTATCAAAAGGAGAGATAATGAAAAAATTAGCCTTATCGCTTGCGCTTTTGTGTGCGGCGGCGTTTGCCAAAGAGTACGACTACATGCTAGCTAGCACCGCGCAAAAGACTTTTGAAGAGCCGACTTCTAGCTACGAGACTAAGCAAAACTACGATGCCAAGGCTCGCCGCCTAGAGCTAGTTAGCACCTCCGAGCTCGCAGACGGGCTAAAGGGCAAACACAAAGAGGTCAGCTACTATAACAAAGACGGCAAGATGACGAAATATGAAGCCTTTAGCTATGATTTTACCGCGAAAAAATGGATCAAAGTGACCGAATACAAAGCCGATTATAAAAAAGGCGTCCTCACGCAGGAGTCTAGCTCGTTTATCCGCGGTATGCCGGAAAATGCTAGCAAAACCATCATAAAGTACCTAAAAAACGCTAGCGAGGAGATCAGATACGAGCTGGTAAAGGGCAAATGGCGAAAAACCGCGCTAACCAAAACCGTCGAGAACGCATACGGCGAGAACGAGCTCATCGTACTTAGCGTCTGGGACGGCAAAAGATGGCAGCCTAAGTCAAAAACTCAGCTACTCTACGGCGCAGACGGACAGACGCGCGGCTACGAGAGCTGGGACTATGAAAACGGCGCGTGGCAAAGCCGTGAAAGAAGCACTGTTGCGGGCGACGTGAAGGGCAAATACGAGCAGGTAAGAAGCGTGTTTGAGGGCGGCGCGTGGCGCTATGACGAGATGTCAAAGCACGACTACGACGCCTCTAACGGCAAAGATGTGACGATAAATCTCATCTGGAACGCCGAGCAAAACGCATGGGAAAACAACAGCAAAAACATCTCGGTCGTAGAGGGCGCGGACTTTGAGACGGCGGCGTTTTTGTGGGATAAAGAGCGCAAAGAGTGGAAGCAGGAGTACTCCAACCGCAGCATCTACGACAAGACCGGCGAGCGTCTGCTAACGCAGCGATATGACACGATGGACGGCAGCGAGAAGTTCGTCTACGGATACAACGAGCGCGGCGATAACGTGAGCGTGGATGTCTACGAGCTAGCTAGCGACGAAAACGGCAAAAGATGGGTGCAAAACAAGCGCCTGGAGACGACCTTTGATCCGCATATACTAGCCGACGACGTCGGACACGGCGGCTCGCTGATGTCCTTTGAGATGCCTAGCAGATACGCGGTTACTAGCTTTAAACAATTCGTCGCGGCGGATGGCAAATTTAAACTCGCCTCAGAGCAGACGTGGAAATATAAAAGGGTCAAATGATCTTTTGCTAGCGGCCCAACTGCGGTGAATTTGACGCTTTGGATTCGGTCAAATTTAACAAGCGCCCGAGCGTCAAATTTAGTTCGTTAAATTTTGCTTTCGCATCAAATTTGACGCCGTTTGGGTGGCTAAATTTAAAAAGGAGCGAATGTGAGATTTTTTTGGAAAGCGGCGGCGATGGCGGCGATTTGGACCTTGCCGCTAGCTGCGTCGGGTGAAATTTGCCTAAAAAAGACGAGCTACAAGACGGAGGGTGACGCCGTGCCGTGCTACAAATATGAAACGAGCCAAGCTTACGACGCGAAGACTCGACTGCTAGAAAAAATCTACGACGAAATCAGCGATGAGGACAGGCGCAGGACGAAAAGCATTGTCAAATTTGACGAAAGAGGCGAGCGCGAGATAGGCAGCGTTGAGTACGATTGGGACTTTGGCGCCGAAAAATGGTGCAAAGCAGGGTTCTCAAAAATAGAGAGGACAAAGGACGGCGCGTTTGTTTTTATTGATACCCGCGGTCAAAACGGCAAGCTAAATCAAGGTCAAAAAACCGTCGAAAAGCGAACGGGTGCGACGGAAATCTCTCAAAATTTCACTCTAAAAAACGGCAAATGGACGCCGACGTATCTAATCAAAAGACTTTATGACGAAAATCACAAAACTGCGCTCGTAGCGACCTTTGAGTGGAGCGCCAAGGCCAAAAAATGGACTCCGTACGAAAAATCGATATATCGCTACAAAGGCGATGTTTATGCGAGCTCAGAGGGCTATAAGTGGCAGGGCAAATGGATGCCGCAGACGAAGCATTCGGCCTTTACGGCTGCGGACGGAGCGCGCACCGAGATAAATTTTACGTGGGGCGAGGACGCATGGCGACCGGAGGAGAGGACGGTGCAAAAAATAGAGCCCGAATTTAGGCGCTTTACCGATCTTAGATGCCGCTGGGACGCTGCAAAGAGCGAATGGAACGGCTGCTACAAAAACGTGCGCGAGGAGACTGAGCAAGGTCGGCAAAAGTACTCCGCATCGTCGTTTTGGCGCGAGGAGTCGCAGCGCTGGGAGGTCGTGTTTGAAAACGAGCTTAGCTACGATGCGCGCGGTAACTTGATAAAAAATCGCGAGATGTCTGATGGCGAGCAACGAGAATACGTCTATACCTACGACGAGGCGGGAAATAACGTATCCTCAGCGCTTCGCGAGCCTGATGAGAGCGGCAAATGGCGAGAGACGCAAAAGACGGTAAACGTATTTGAGTCAGACATCTTAGCGCGCGACGTCATAGACCGCGGCTTCATCGGCGACTACGTGGCTGCGGGTGAAAACGCGATCAAAAGCAGCAAGCAGTATTTCTTAGACGGCGATGAGTTTAAGCTAAACGAAACGCTCGAGTGGTTTTATGAAAAGTGCGAGCCGTCTCGCGAGTGAGCCGTGTATCATTCAAATTTCGCGCGACGATGCGATGATGTTTGGCTGTGAGGCGAACGAGTGCGCGAATTTGCCGCCAAATTTGACGGCCGGGAGTACGAAAGCGAGTTTGAGCGGACCAGCTATCTGCTCGGCACGGACGTTTTTATCGAGGCTGCTGACGATGGCGGCGCGACATATCTGCTCCTTAGCCCGAAATGCATCGCCGCAGAGGAGATGCGAGGCGCCTTTGTGAGCAAGTCGCCGCAGGAGTTTGCGAGCATTACCGAAAGTCTCGAAGCCAAATACGGCTGCAAAGATTAAATGCTTTGCTATGTCATTTGCTATTTTACGCCTAAGGGCAAAGATAGGATGCGAGCGGACTTCGGCGTCTAAATTTGACGCGCGGCGGATGATGGTTTTAATAAAATTTAGGAGAAAACGTGAAAAGTTTGGACGAAATTTTACGCTCTTTCGACGAAAATATGCAAAATGTTTTATTTCTAAACAGCAGGGGCGCTAAACACCCGGTCTGGAACGACGCGCACGAGGTTTTTGCAAAGGCGGTAGAGCAAATTTTAGATAAAAGCCTGGGGCTGCAAAAGGGCGTGGACTATAGCAAAACGCCTAAATTTTACGGCGCCCGGCCGCTCGCGTTTATCGGCGTGCATGCGCAGATGATCGGGCGAAAAAGTATAGGATTTTTACTCACGAGTCGCCATCTTTTGGTTAAATTTGACGCGTCGGCCGTAAATGTCGATGAGGTAGCGGCGGCGTTTAGGCTAGGTAAGTATCTGCAAAACGAGCTGGAAACTCTCGCGTGGCAAGAGCTGGAAAAATGCGAATTTGAAATCGACGGTGAGATGAAATCAGCGATGCAAAGGGCGCTAAAAGCCGTTTTAAATGCTATTTTTGAGGACGGAGTCCAAAACGACGAGGCGAAAATTTCGGATAAACTTTTAGAGCTCGGTCTTGGCGAAGCGCTAAAAACGCCGCTTGACGAGACGAAGCTGCTATCAAAATCGCTTAGCGTCTTTAAGCCCGTCTCGCCGATACTTCACAGCCTTGACCGCTCGCTTTTGGGTAAGCCTTACGGCGTGATACTAGACGAGCGCGGACTTATTAGCCGCGAGCTGATGGAAGAGCCGGTTTTTAGCTCGTGGGACGAGATCAGGGGCGCGCAGATCGAAGTAAAAGAGGATGCCGTAATAATCGGCGAAAAAGAGCATAAGATACCGTTTGAGCTAAAAGAGAAAAAGGAAAATTTCGCCGAGTTTTTAAAATTTACGGCGCAAGCTAGGGTGCAAATTTAGCGCGCTTTTGCTCGGATTTGCGCATAAATTTAAGGAAAAATATGAAAAATTTGCTCTTAGGCGCGGTCGCGGTCTGGGCGTTTTGCGGTTGCGCAGGGCTTGAAGCCTAGCACGGACAAGGACGTCGCTTTAATTGGCGTGCCCGAGGAAAGCTGGACGAGATACGAGGATACGGACGGCGCGCTAAAAGAGGTCGCGTTTTTCACGGCATTTTTCTCCGAGCGATTTCGCGCGTCTTTTAAAAACGGCGAAAAGATCGGCTTTACGCTAACCAAGCAAGAGGGCAAAAAGCTGCCCGTAATGCTGGGCGACATGTATAAGACCCAAGACGGTGCGTTTACGGTAGCGGGCCTGGACGCGGGGGAGCGCGAGTGGAGCGGCGACGAGAAGCTGCGAAGGTCAAATCGGATCAAAATTTACGAATTTAAAGAAGGCGCCGTCAAGGTAACGGATTATGAGGCAGAAGGCGGCGTCTACGAGGCGTTTTATGCGGGCAAAAGGATAAGCGCGATTAGCGTAGAAAGCCGCGACGGCGAGGACTCGCGTGAAATTTTGACCGTGCGAACGCGGGGCGAAATCTCGCTTGAAGGCGTCAAAATTTTTAGCTCGCAAGAAAGCTCTTCGCCGCAAAACTCGCTCTCCTCGGACGAAAAAGGCTCGCATGGCGCGCAAGCTAATGAGGAAACGCTAATCAAGGAAGCGCAAACGCTAAAAAACATCGTCTACGTGGGCTTTGGCGGAAAATAAATTCGGGTTTCGTCGGCTGAAAACTGGCGCGTCTTTGCGTAAGCGAAGTGGTTTGCGCGTTTTGCAAGATACTCGCCGCTAAATTTCGCTTTTACTAAAAATTTATAAAAGTCTTACGCTAAATTTAATGAGCCAAAATAAAATTCGGCAGCGATTTTCTAACAGAAGATCAAAAATAAAAAGCCAAATTTAGGAGGCCAGAGATGTTTAAAAAGATATTGTTTTTAGCCGTTTCTTCGTTATTTGCATTTGGTGCTCTAGCTCAAGCAGGCGAGATAAAAGCAAGCGACTCGCCCTTTGGTTACGCTAGCATTGGCGCAGAGCAAAATTTTGGCGGATACACCGGCAAAGAGAGTAAAGAAGTCGTCGTAAAAGATAGGCAAGAGCTCGTAAAATACGCTCAAATGGGTGGTTACGTCATCTATGTGGATGGGCTCATAGACCTTAGCGAAGGCAAGATCCCACAAAATGGCAATAGCGATGGGCTGGATAAATTTATAAGTGAGATTAGCGGTAGCGAGTTTAGCTCTTATGCCAAATTTATGCAGGCTTACGGCGCTTCGTGCCATGCAAATTTAGATGGTTCGCAAGATCCAAAGCTAGCAGCGCTTCGCAAAAATTTAGCCAACGAGTACAAAAAGCTCATCGTAGTGCCGGTAGCTAGCAACACCACAATAATCGGCTTAGGCGAAAACTCAGGCATAAAAGGCGGCTCACTTTTGCTAAAAAATGTCCAAAATATCGCGATCCGCAACATGTTGATTGAAGATGCTTTTGATCCATTTCCAGATGTACAAAAAAATGATGGCTTTAATGCGCAATATGACGGCGTTAGCATAGAATCAAGCAAAAACATCTGGGTAGATCACTGCCATTTTAAGGACACGGTCGAGCTTGGTCATGTCCATTTAGCAGGCGGAGAGCTTACCAAATGGCAGACTTACGACGGACTATGCGACATCAAGGGGGATAGTGCGGCTATCACGATCTCGCACAACATCTTTGAAAACCATGACAAAACGATGTTAATTGGCTCAAGAGACTCTGACGGCAGTAGCGAAACAAGGACTATAACGGTCGCTCATAACGTTTTTGACAACTGCGCACAACGCCTACCTATGGCACGCAATGCAAAGGTGCACGTCTATAACAACTTTTATGACTCAAAAGATGGCTTCTATGACCAAAAATACGCCATTGGCGTGCGCTTTGGCTCGCTAATATACGCTCAAAACAACTACTTTACAAATGGCGTCAAGATAAGCTATAAATGTAACAAAGGCACCATTTTTGAAAGCGGCAACATAGACCTTTCTAAAAAGGGCAGCGTTTGCGAAAAGCTAGACAAACCGCCATTTGAGCCTCCATATAAATTTGAGCTCCTCAAAGCCTCAAATGTCCAAAACGAGGTAAATAAAAATGCCGGCACCGGCAAACTAGACGTTGCTAAATAATTAAAAAGAGAAAAGGAAAATTTCGCCGAGTTTTTAAAATTTACGGCGGCGCTAAAAGCGTAAAATTTAAGCCGAATTTTCGTATAATCGCATAAAAACTAAGGAGAAAAAATGCTAAAAAAGATGGCTGATACGATAAGGTTTTTATGCGCGGATATGGTGCAGCAGGCAAACAGCGGGCATCCTGGCGCGCCGATGGGGCTAGCGGACGTCATGGTCGTGCTGGCTAAATTTCTAAATCACAATCCTAAAAATCCAAACTGGCTAAACCGCGATAGGCTCGTATTTAGCGGCGGTCACGCAAGCTCGCTCGTGTATAGCTTTTTGCATCTTAGCGGCTACGATCTTAGCCTTGATGATCTAAAAAACTTCCGCCAGCTAGGCTCTAAAACCCCTGGCCATCCAGAGATCCACACCAAAGGCGTCGAAGTAGCGACCGGACCTCTAGGCCAGGGCGTGGCAAACGCGGTGGGCTTTGCTATGGCGGCAAAATACGCGGCTAATCTGCTAAACGACCCCGAAAACGCCGTCATCGATCATAAAATTTACTGCCTCTGCGGCGACGGAGACTTGCAGGAGGGCATCAGCTACGAGGCCTGTGCGGTCGCGGGCAACCTGCATCTAGACAACCTCGTGCTGATCTACGACTCAAACAACATCACGATCGAGGGCGACACGAGCATCGCTTGGAGCGAAGACGTGAAGGCGAGGTTCGAGGCTCAGGGCTGGGACGTCGCGCGTATCGACGGTCACGACTACGATCAGATCGAGTTTGCGCTCGAGCAAGCCGCCGAAAAGGAGCGCCCGTATCTCATTATCGCAAACACCCGCATCGCAAAGGGCGCGGGCGAGCTAGAGGGTAGTCACCATAGCCACGGCGCGCCGCTTGGCGAGGAGATCATCAAGGCCGCTAAAATCGCGGCGGGCTTTGATCCTGAGCGCAAATTTGCTATTGACGAGGATGTGCTGATTCGCTTCCGCGCCGCTCTAGAAAAGGGCGACCTAGCCGAAGCTCAGTGGAATCAAAAAGTGCAAAATTTAAGCGCCGAGAGCAAAAATATGCTCAACTCGCTGCTAAATCCCGATTTTAGCAAGATAAATTTCCCTGATTTTAGCGGCAAAAAGCTAGCCACACGCGATAGCAACGGCATCATCATGAACGAGATCGCGCGCGCGATGCCCGGCTTTATCGGCGGTAGCGCGGATCTGGCTCCGTCAAACAAAACCGAGCTAAAGGGCATGGGCGACTTCCCTAACGGCCGCAACATCCACTACGGTATCCGCGAGCACGCCATGGCCGCGATAAACAACGCGGTCGCTAGATACGGGCTTTTCTTGCCGTTTAGCGCGACGTTTTTTATATTTAGCGACTATCTAAAGCCGTCTGCACGTATCGCCTCGCTGATGAGCGTTAGGCACTTTTTTATCTTTACGCACGACAGCATCGGTGTGGGCGAGGACGGTCCGACGCACCAGCCTATCGAGCAGCTTAGCACGCTACGCGCGATGCCGAACTTTTACACGTTCCGTCCGGCCGACGGCAACGAAAACGCGCTTTGCTGGAAGGCTGCGTTAAATTTACGCGCTCCAAGCGCCTTTGTGCTTAGCCGCCAAGGCCTCGCTCCGCTTGAAAAAGGCGAATTTGGCGGCGTAGAAAACGGCGCGTATCTGCTAAAACGCGCGCAAAACGCCAAAATCACGCTAATAGCTAGCGGCAGCGAAGTGGAGCTTTGCGTCAAGGCGGCTGAAATTTTAGCCGCTCGCGGTATCGGCGCAAACGTCGTCTCCGCGCCGTGCTTTGACCTGCTTTGCGAGCAGCCGCGCGAGTACGTGGATAAAATTTTAGATCCGCAAACCAAAATCATCGCCGTCGAAGCCGCAAGTGCGCTGGAGTGGTATAAATTCGCGGGTGAAATTTACTCGATGAAGAGCTTCGGCGAGAGCGGAAAGGCGGGCGCATTGTTTGAATACTTTGGCTTTACGCCTGAAAAGATCGCGGAATTCGCGCAGGAAACGGCGAAGTAAATTTAACCTCTTAAATTTGACGGTTTAGGCTAGGCTATGACCGTCAAATTTGAGGACAATATCGCTGTTTCGGGTACAAATTTAATGACTCTTGACGGGCGAGACCCGCATCAAAATTTATACGGCTTGCTTGCAGGCGGCTAAATTTAAAATTTAGCGTTGCTCGCGGCAAAATCAAATTTATAAAAAGGAAAAGTTTGCAAAAATATAGGCAAAAAGCAGGGCGATTCGCCGACGAAAATTTCATCTTAAATTTAGCTCGCGGCGCGGGTAAATTTGACGTGCAAAATGGCGCTAGCGAGCAAATTTGCGCTCAAGATAAAATCAAATTTAGCGCGCAAAATACGATTAAATTTGACCAAAAGGCTGCGTGATGGAGCTTTCGCATATCATCGTTTTGGCCCTAGTTCAGGGCATTAGCGAGTTTTTGCCGATCTCTAGCTCGGCGCACCTCGTGCTAGTACCAAAGCTGCTTGGCTGGGCGGATCAGGGGCTTGCCTTTGACGTCGCCGTTCACGTAGGCACGCTCGCGGCGATACTTTTTTATTTTAAAGACAGACTTGCGGGGCTTATGCGAGATTTTTTCGCGTCTATCGCGCGGCGCGATAGGGTCGGCGACAGCACGCTCGTGTGGTCGGTCGGCTTTGCGACCGTGCCGGTGGGGCTTTTTGGCCTAGCGTTTAACGACGCCATCGAGCAGTACGCTAGAAACGGGCTCGTGATTGCGGCGATGACGATAATTTTCGGTATCGCGCTCTACGTCGCGGACAAAAAATCAGGCCTAAAAACCGAATACGAAATGACGATCAAGCTCGCTCTCATCGTGGGTTTAGCGCAGGCGATCGCGCTCGTGCCCGGCGTTTCGCGCTCTGGCGTGACGATGACGGCGGCGCTGATGCTGGGCTTTAGCCACAAAGCTAGCGCGAATTTCTCGTTTTTGCTCTCGATCCCCGTGATCGTGCTAGCAGGCGGCCTTGAGGCGGTGAAACTAATAAAAACCCCAGACGCGCTGCCTTGGAGCGACCTTGCTATCGGCGCGGCGGTTAGCGGCCTTAGCGCGTATCTGTGCGTGCGGCTGTTTATGGCGCTGATCGCGCGAGCCAGCATGCTGCCGTTTGTTATCTACCGCATGATTTTGGGCGTGTTTTTGTTTGCGATGTTTTTATAAAGACAGCCGAATTTGGGCTCAAATTTAAGGTTTGCGGCCCAAATTCGCTTTGTAAATTGAAAGCACAAATTTGACTAAGACGGATCAAAATTTAGCTTTTCTAAAACCTCTTTTATCCTCGCGCTTCTACCCTCTACGCTATCTTCTTCGCTAAACATCCTGTGTTTGCTATGTTCAAAAGGCGGCAGGTCTTTAACGAAATCATAAATTTCCTCAAAGCTTAAAATCTTGCCGTGCAGGTCGTAGCCGACGTTTAGCGCCTTGCCTTTTATATTTGCGATATTTGCGTGGATGTGGCCGTAGAGCTGGATTGCGTCGTGCTGGCCTGCGTTCCACTCGGATAGCGGGTAGTGAAAGAGCACGAGTCGAAATTTATCCTGTCCGTGCTGTACGGTGATCTCTTTGTATTAGCAAATTTCCTCAAACAGCGCGTTGCCGTCTTGCTTTTTCATGGCCAGCAGCTCGTCTTTATGCTTTTTTATCGCTTCGTCGTGATTGCCTAGCACTAGGACGTGCTTGCCGTTTGGCTTGCTAAAGATTGATATGCTGGTCTGCATATCCTTGTGAAAGCTTAGATCGCCTATGTTATAGACCGTGTCGCAGGGGTTTACTCTCTCGTTCCAAAGGCGAATGAGCGCCTTGTCCATCGCCTCTACGCTAGAAAAAGGCCTAAAGCATGGATGAAATTTCATGATATTGCTATGCCCGAAGTGCAAATCGGAGGTAAAATAAATCATTTTTGCTTCCTTAAATCCGCTTCAAATTTCTCGCCGCTTTTTATCTCCATTATCTCTAGCCTTTTAAAAAACACGGCTCCAACGTCCATCGAAAAGACGTTATTTTCGCGTCTGGTTATCCTATTTTCTTTGCTAGCGACGTGCCCGTGAAATATCTGCTTGCCCGTATTATTACCCTCCCAAAAGGGCTCTATACTCCACAGCACGTAGTCCTCGTCCTGCTCCTCTTCGCTTTTGCCGCCGTCAAAGGCTGCGTGGACGAATATGCTTTTTTCAGAGCTTACTACGTGGGGCATATCGCTGATAAAATCCTTGAGCCACGAGAGCGCGAAGCTGTTTAAATTTCGCTTGTAGATCGATCTTTTTGTTTTATCGCCGCCGTTTCTAAGCCAAATTTGGTGATCCAGCGAGTCGCCGCCAAAATACCCGTCCATCATCATTTTTTCGTGATTTCCCAGTACGTGGATCAGCGCGTATCCGTTTCTAACGAGCTCAGCGTATCTTTTGTAAAGTCCGATCGTATCCTCGCCGCGGTCGCAGCTGTCGCCCAGGATGATTATCAGATCTTTTTTGGTCAAATTTATCTTTTTAAGCATCAGGTTAAAAAGCCCGAGGCAGCCGTGCATATCGCCGAATACGAAAATCCGCGCGTAGTCGTTTTCATTTATGTGTTTTATCTTTATCATTTTTGGTTCTTGCATTAAATTTGTGGAAAATTTTTGGGTTAAGTTTAATAAGATTATGGCAGATGGGAAGGGATTCGAACCCTCGAAAGCTTGCACTTTACA
>CAUQOI010000002.1:0-46260 GCA_963519525.1 uncultured Campylobacter sp. | reverse complement strand
TAAAACTTTTGGGATAGCTATTACAGATATCCCAACTACGACTATAGATAAAATTAATTCTATTAGCGAAAAGCCTCTTCTCATGTTTTACCAATCCGACCTTTTATTGGTCTTTATGGAGTAATTTAACGAACCGTCTTCAGTATCTAGTACATTGCCGGGGCCATTAAGATTATT
Organism: uncultured Campylobacter sp.; assembly: GCA_963519525.1. GTDB lineage: Bacteria > Campylobacterota > Campylobacteria > Campylobacterales > Campylobacteraceae > Campylobacter_A. The sequence continues at coordinate 46,083 of CAUQOI010000002.1, read as the reverse complement.
TCCTTTTTGTCCCAGGGCTTGACCGCCCCATCTAGGCCTATCGAAGAAATTTACTTGAAATCTATTAACCGTCGCAGCTGCATTTGTTTTGTTGTAGATGAGCCAACTTGACGCCTGCATATCTATATCCACAAGCTCGGCTTGGGTATCAGATAGGGTTAAAATCTGAACGCCATTTGCTATGGTTTGAGGCGTTATGGTAACAGTGCCGGCACCTGAACTCTGAACATATGCGTTTACTTGTCCATACGTGTTATCGATATGGGATTCGTTTGTAAACCAGTTTGTGACGGATGGCAATGTCTGACCGTTTGCTAATGTGTAGATAGTTTTATCGCACGCATTGCAATACACGCCAAAATATACATTGGCATTAAAGCCTCGTCTAGGGCCTTCATAGTACGGCGCATATACCATTCCGTAGTAGAACTGAGTAGCCGTCTCATTGGCTGCTAGCGGTTTGACATAGGTATTAGGCACGGCAGCGGTATTTACTTGCTCCCTTACATTTGTGAAGGTAAATATATTGCTATTTACGGTAAATGGATTTATCGGATCCGTTACTACTCTAGCGAAATTAAATTTAACTTGCCCGCCTATCAATTGACCATTTGTAAATGCATTACTAGGTACGTTATAGACTCCCGAGTTATTATTTGCGCCATCTCTTTTTACTACTTGCGGATTGTCGCCATCGTTAAAAAATAAAATCCGAGCATTTGCGGCGGCAGGTAGCGGAGTTTTGACGTTATTTCGATCGTTTAGGTCAGCTATGCCCGTATCTACTCCCATTGTAAACTGCGTATCTTTAGAATAACAACCCGCCGTATACATCCTTGCTATAGTGCGCGAGGCATCTCCTAGCCTGGCTTGTACATTAAATGTAGCTATTGCGGGCATTGCTATGTCATTTGACATATAGCTCATAGGACCGCCGTTAAAGCCGCTTATCCTGAGGCTGTCGATATGGATATCTTGTGGGTCAAATGTAAAGTCGAATTCTGATCTGATATTACAACCGACTTTTCCGTTGGATTCGGTATTGCTATGGCTATTTGCTATGCAGTCGCTATTTGCTTGGTCGTTGCTTGCCGTAGTCCATTTGTTATCAAGTATTACTAGCTTCGCATTGCCTACTTCATTATATACGAAGTCCCTATTATCTTTGATAGCGGTTGCTCCCTCTTGATATCTTTCAAGCTTAGCTACACCATCTGTAAATTTAGTCATAAACCAAGTAATCGGCAGGCTTGTAACGGCAGTGCAAGTCGGCGGTATCGTCGGTTCAAATCTGGCATAGCTTGTGCCTGTGCTGTCCGGAAGCATGGTTGTATAGCCGCCGGCTTGTTTGCCTGTATCATTTGTAGCCAAGGCGCTAAAATTAGGATATTTTCTTCCCCCGATTAAATTAAGGTTATTTACTATATTTTTTGATGAAGTATCATAAATTTTAAACTCTTTAGGCCTAACGGTAAACGTATCGGAGGCGCAACTAGTTTTGATTTGGTTGGATATCGGGTCTTTAAAAGATAGTCGTACGTATAAATTTGAATAAGCCTTTTCTATTAGTACGTCTTTGAGTTCCACTATAGACTTACCGTTTTCTCCTTTTTTAAATTCTACTTGCATTGGCTGTGTTACCGAAACGCCGCCTGCAGCGCAAGTGGTTACTATATCTACTCCTACCGTTGTATCGATATTTGTTTTAGATAGCTGATTGCCAGATGCCGTCTCTTTACCAAAATGGGCTATTTTTATGTCAAATTTGCGGTTGGCTATTTGAGTATAAAGATTTTGCGAATCTCCGTCCTTGGTAAAGTTCTTATTTACAGCTCTAAAGTTGTTAACGTCAGGTACGTCTATGACGCTAAGATAGTATTCTTTATTGTCGCATCTTTTTATTTTTCCTTCAAAGCTTAAATTTAAAGCTGTGTTAGTAAAGGATGCTCTGTATATGTTTGCTTGAAATTTTTCTATTTGTTTTAAGGTTGCATCGTATTGTATAAAGGCTTGATTTGTTTGATCTATCGTACCGCCTTGATTTGCGCTGCCTATATGACCCGCCCCGCTTCCGAGAGCAAAAGTAAGTAGGTTTTTAGACGATGTTTGAAAGGCTGTGTTGTCTGGATTGTGTGGGCCTACTTTAAATTTTGTCGTAGTTATAGGCTCGCTTGTTACTATATATGTGGTATTTGGCTTATACTCGGAGCCTTTTTGCTCTAGGCTTGAGGTGAGCGTTAGTTTCTGGGCCGACTCGTTTCCTTTGTTTTTTATTGCAATTTGTGCTCTTAGTATACTGTCTTTTTCCACCTTGGTATACGAGTTTTTGTTTGTACTTACTTCTCTAAATTCGCTATCTGGAGCATCTTTGCCTTTTGTAAACAAAGTTTCTTCATAGCATACCTCTGGAGAATAAAGCTCAGTAGAAAAAGCCACCAAGCCGACGTTTGCTCTTTCGGAGTACAATATGCCGCTGTTCCACTCAGATTTTGCTATTAAGTTTATCCAGGCGTCAGTTTGTGCGTTTCCTATTTTTCCGCTGATGTCAAAAACATCCAAATCCATTTGGTTATTGTATGTTTTTCCAGAGTTAATATTTGATCCAAATTTTGTTATAGTGCTGTTAAACTGTTTTCCGCTTCCATTTTGACCGGAGGTGACGGATTCATATCTCCTATTATTCTTGTCCCAAACTTGTATATCTTCGCTTCCGGTTTCGTATTTACCGCCAAAGCTCATAACGGCAAGAGTTGAATTCACATTGCCACTAGGTGGGGTATAGAATCCCTCAAATTTTAATTCCAAATTTTTGCTTACGGAGCCTGGATTGGTTCTAACCGACGGATCTAAAACTCTAAGTCCATCATAAATATTAACGCTTTTTGGTTTTATGTTTTCACTTTCGTCTTCACCAAAATCATAAACTATTAAAAGCGCCCAACCTCCATAATGTGGAGGCAAATAGTATCTACTTGATTTGAAGTCGCCGTCTCTGTACATCGACATCCAGTTGTTGTCATCTAAGCTGGATGACGTTCTTATGCCTCCGGCGCTAAAGGTTCTTTTGTCTTTTGTTAGGCTTGCTTTAACAAGATCAGTTACATCGACGCTAGCTTGGTACATGAAATACATTCCGCCTTGATAAGCAGTATTGTACCATGCATAAGCTCCCCACCAATAAACATCTCCCGGATTTGCGGTAAGGCGGTGCATTTTTCCGTCTGGCGTACCAAATCTTACATATTTAAAGCCGCTAATTCCATTTAGATATTTATTTCTGAGTCCTGCAACGTTACTTGCCGGATGGTCATTCCATGGATTTGAGAGACCGCCCGCCCAGTAAAGCCTAGCATATATAACTTTACTGCCATCTATGTGATTTCTTTCTAGTTCGGTAGGCTTGTTTGAAAAATCAAAGGTAGAATAGGACGAGTTAAAATAGTCTAAAGTACATTTACCATTATTTCTGTCCCATTGCGTGCATTGCGATCTATAGTTTGCATCGTCAATACCCTTAATATTAGTAAGCGTTCCCTTCCATAATGTACCAGTTACCGGCACATAATTGTATCCGCCGTTTGTCGGTACGGATATGGTTGCGCCTATGATATCCATATCGCCGTATATGCGTTTCATTTCTTTGCCGTCTTTGCCTACTATAGACCTTCTTACCATACCCTCTTTTATGTCTGTATATACTCCGATATCGTTAGTGGCGCCGGTTTGTTTCCATACTATTGGGTGTTCCAGTCCGTCATGCTCAAAGGCAAAAAGTCCGCTAGATAAAGTCACAAGCGCAATTAGCGCAAATTTAATGTTTTTCATTTCAATTTTTCCTCTTGCTGAGAAGCAATTTATTTTTCTATAAAATCCGAAATTTTTTCGGCCTGTTTATACATCGGATAAGCCCACGCATCAAGCACTATCTGCGAGAGCGTCATATTTGTCATATTGCAAACGATAGGAGCGATGAAATTTACCGTAGAGGTCTCGATCGGGGTGCTTACGACCATGATGTTGTAGATCCTTAGCTCGCTTTTGTCGTTTATGTCCATCAGCTCCTGATAGTACGTCGGTATATCAAATTCGTAATTTCTCAAGGCGTACGGGTTTATCGCGGTAAAAGACGTCTCGTCGTCCTTGCTTTGAAGCTTTACGAAAAATTGATCTAGCTCTTTTAGTTCGTAACTTTTGATATGCTCAAAGCCTAAAATCGGACTTTTGACTTGAAAAACCATATACATCTCCTTAATTATACATTTACCTTTTACGCGAATTGTACCTAAATTTTTCTATTTTTAAGCATAAATAAAACAAAAATTTACCAAAAAGCAACAAAAACAATGGTAAAATAGCCCATTTAAAAAATTTAAATTTAAGGGAACGTATGAAAAATTTGATCAAATTTTTATCTGCGGTATTTTTTGTTTGTTTAATCGGCGGTTGTGCCGACAAATACACGGAGCTTTATAATTTAACGCCGGATCAGTGGTACTCCGAGATCATCGGCGATATAAAAAATCGCGACCTAGAAAGCGCCGACAAACACTACACGGCGATGTCTAGCGAGCACGTAGCTAGTCCGCTTTTGGAGCAAATGCTACTAATCTTAGCACAAGCTCACGCTAACGACGAAGAGTATTTGATGGCGAATTTTTACCTAGACGAATACCTTAAAAGATACGGCGATAGCGGTCCTAGGAGCGAATTTGCGCAGTATCTGAAGATAAAGGCGAATTTTGATTCGTTCTCGCAACCCAATCGAAACCAAAAGCTAATGCAAGACAGCATCGCCGAGATAGAAAAATTTCTCTACATCTATCCAAACACCCAGTATCGACCGCTGATCGAAACTATGCTGGTTAAATTTAAGCTCGCGATCTACAACCTAGACGTGCAAATAGCCGATCTATACGAGCGCACGGGCAGGGACGAGTCGGCGCAAATCTATAAAGAAAAGGTGCAAGCCTCGCCGCTAAACGACGCAAATATCGTGCTTCCGCAGCTTCCTTGGTATAGAAAAATGTTTGAATAGGAGCTAAATTTGCAAATTTACGAATCAAAAATGTTCCCAGCGCAGCTACCCGTCATCGTGGAGGACGAGTTATTTTTATATCCTTTTATGATCACGCCGCTTTTTTTGAGCGACGAGGAAAATATCGAAGCGCTAAATTTAGCTCTCGAGTCGCAGAGTCCCATCCTAGTCGTACCGACGAAGGCGCAAAACGAAGGCGCGCGAGAATTTGACTCCATCTACGACGCTGGCGTCATTGGCACCGTGATGAGGCGAGTGCCGCTACCGGACGGCAGAGTGAAAATTTTATTTCAAGGAACGAGCAAGGGCCGCATAGTCTCGAGAGTAACCTCAAAGCCGCTGCAAGCCGTCGTAGACGTGCTGCATGAAAAAAGACCCGAAAATACAAAAAGCGACGCGCTACTAACCGTACTTCGCGAAAAGGTGCGAGATCTCGCCGCGCTTAGCCACTTTTTCCCGCCCGATCTTTTAAAAACGATAGAAGAGAGCACCGAGCCTAGCCGCGTTTGCGATTTGATTTTAAGCTCGCTAAGGCTAAAGAAAAAGACGGCGTACGAGTTTTTTATCGAGGAAAATTTGGAGCAAAAGCTGCTAAAACTCATCGACTACGTCATCGAGGAGATCGAGGCGAACAAGCTTCAGCGCGAGATAAAAAACAAAGTCCATTCAAGGATCGACAAGGTAAATAAGGAGTATTTTCTAAAAGAGCAGCTAAAGCAGATCCAGCAAGAGCTCGGCTCCGATACGAGCCGCGAAGAGGAGATCGAGGAGTACCGCAAAAAGCTGGAAGCTAAGAAAAAATTTATGGGCGAGGATGCATATAAGGAGATAAAAAAGCAAATCGACAAACTATCGCGCATGCATCCAGACTCCGCCGACGCCAACACGACGCAAAGCTACCTAGACTGGGTCGTGGAGGTGCCGTTTGAAAACCTGGCCAACAAAAAACTAAGCGTGCAAGAGGTTGCAAAGCAGTTAAATGCCGATCACTACGGGCTTGAGAGGCCAAAAGATAGGATAGAGGAGTATTTTGCTCTGCGCGAGCTTTTGCAGTTGCGAGGCGTCGCGGGCAAGGTAAACAACGGCGCGATCTTGTGCTTTGCGGGGCCTCCGGGCGTTGGTAAAACGAGTCTGGCAAGCTCCATCGCAAAGGCGCTAAAGCGCGAGCTAGTGCGCGTGGCTTTGGGCGGTCTTGAGGACGTAAACGAGCTGCGCGGACACCGCCGCACCTACATCGGCGCGATGCCTGGTCGTATCGTGCAGGGGCTCATCGAAGCAAAGCAGATGAATCCAGTCGTGGTGCTAGACGAGATCGACAAGGTCGGCAGGAGCTTTCGCGGAGATCCGACGGCTGTGCTGCTAGAGATTTTAGATCCTGAGCAAAATAACAAATTTAGGGATTATTATTTAAATTTTAATATCGACCTAAGCAAGGTTGTTTTTGTCGCGACGGCAAACGACGTGAGCGCCATACCGCCGGCACTTCGCGACAGGATGGAGTTTATCGAGCTTAGCTCCTATACGCCGCAGGAAAAATTTGAGATCGCTAAAAAATATCTAATCCCTCAAGAGCTCAAAAAACACGGCCTAAAGCCGAGCGAAGTAACTCTAGGCAAAGACGTGCTAAGCCTCATCATCTCAGACTATACGCGAGAAAGCGGAGTGCGAAACCTGCGTCGCCGTCTGGCGGATATCTTTAGAAAGGCGGCAAAAAGGCTACTTGAGGGCGAGGCACAAAAGATAACCGTAACGACTAAAAATTTGAACGAGTTTTTAGAAAAGAAGGTTTTTGAGATCGAGCATGCCGACAAAAAGCCGCAGATCGGCCAGGTAAACGGGCTGGCATGGACGAGCGTAGGCGGCGACGTGCTAAAGATCGAAGCTATACGCATACAGGGCAAAGGCGGCCTGCAGATTACGGGGTCTTTGGGCGACGTGATGAAGGAGAGCGCGTATATCGCGTTTAGCCTCGTTAAGGTGCTGATCGACGCTAAAAAGATAAAAGTGCCGGCCAAAATCATCTCGAGCCTGCCTGACGACGTCAAAGACGGCGTGAAAAAAGAGCCGAGCCCTAGCGAAGTATATCGCCGCTACGACTTGCATATCCACGTACCTGAGGGCGCCACGCCAAAAGACGGGCCGAGTGCCGGTATCACGATGGTGACGGCGATCGCCTCAATCCTAACGGATACAAAAGTGCGAAGCGACGTGGCAATGACGGGCGAGATCACGCTCAGCGGCCGCGTGCTACCTATCGGCGGACTAAAAGAAAAGCTCATCGCCGCGCATAAGGCCGGTATAAAAACCACTCTGATACCGCGTAAAAACTATGAACGCGATCTGGGCGACATCCCGCAAGACGTCAAAAACGATATGCAAATCATCCCCGTGGACGTCATCGAAGACGTGCTAAAAAATGCGTTCGTCGCAAAATAACTACAAAATTTGATTAAATTTAGCTTCGTCTAAGGGGCTAAATTTCTACTTTAGTATCTTTAAATTTATTTGATTAAATTTTTATGTTTTGAAATTCTTTTTTGATGTGATAAGTATGCAAAATAGGTTAGATTCTGGGAGTATAAATTTTTGGTTACCTATAAAATTTGAGCACTGATTTATTGATATAAATCAGCTTGGATCTCGATATTTCAAATTTACAAACAACATTCTTGCATGTCATATGCATATTCTTGCACATATGCTACTTTGGTATGAATTTATAAAATATATGCCATCAATCGATCTAAAATTTAGCATATGATATTTTTGTGTGCAGTTTTTTATGATGTTGATTTATAAAATTTAATCTCGTCAGCGGCAACACCACTATGTTTATTTTAAGTAAAAATGTTTGTGCTGGAACTGGGTCTGAGAAAAGCGAAGAGTGTAAAATTTAGAAAAATTGAAAAGAAAAGATAAGCCCTAAAAAGGGCTTAAAAATTATAGTCCTTCAAAAGGATTAGTTACTACGTCGTCGCGATCGACTACGTAAGGTATCAAAGCTGCTTGGCGAGCGCGCTTGATAGCCTTTTCTACCATCTCTTGGTATTTTTTAGAAGTGCCTGTTAGGCGTCTTGGCATGATTTTAAATCTCTCTGACAAGCAGTACTTCAAAAGCGAAGTATCCTTGTAGTCGATAAAATCTATCTTTGCCTCTGTAAATTTGCAGTATTTGCGTGAATATTTTCTTTTTTCAGCCATCGTTTTTTTCCTTAATTAAAATGGTATGGTTTCGTCGCCGTCATCGTATTTATCGGCATCTATATCTATTTCTCGGACGTTATCGCCGTAGTATTCGTCTTTTGGCTGTTGCTTTTGTTGCTGCGGTTTATTAAAATTTTGCCTTTGCGCACCGCTTTGAGCATAGCTATTTTGCTGACTTTGTCCGCCTTGATAGCCGCCGCCGTAGCTGTTATTTTGGTATCCGCCTTGCTGATAGCCTTGATTACTATTTTGATTATATCCGCCTTGCTGTTGTCCTCCGCCTAGCATCTCCATATTTTCCACGCTGATCGTGTGTTTGCTTCTATTTTGTCCGTTGTTGTCCGTCCATTGGTCGAATTTTAGGCGACCCTCGACTAGAAGCTTTGAACCTTTGGAAAGATATTGGTTTGCTATCTCCGCTTGTTTTCCGAAAAATGTTATATCAATAAAGCACGTTTCTTCGCGTTTTTCGCCGTTTACGTTAAATTTTCTCGTTACGGCGATGGCGCTGTTGCCTATGGCTGCGCCCGCAGTCGTATATCTAAGCTCGATATCTCGTGTTAAATTTCCTACTAAAACGACTCTATTAAACATTTTTCGTCCTTATTCTTGCACTGCCGGAGCTTCTTCTGCTTTGACTTTCGGTTCTTTTTTATTTAGTTTGATGCCTTTACTCATCTTTTCCCAAGCGGCGATCTCTTTTTTATTTTCAAATTTGACCGTTAAGAATTTGATGATCTCTTCGGTGATTCTGATGATACGCTCGACTTCGGCGATAGCTTGGGTCGGAGCCTCGAAATACACGACGAAATAAGTTCCGCGCTCGTATTTTTTTACGGTATAGGCTAGTTTTCTAGTACCCATAGACTGCACAGACGCGATATTTGCGCCGTTTTTGGTTAGGATTTCTTTAACGAAATCAACTTTTGCGCTTACTTCTTCTTCCGTCAAAGTAGGCTTCAAAATGAATAAAAGCTCATAGTGCTTCATTGATTCTCCTTGTGGGTATTAAGCTCGTTTGCGCGGTTGCAAACGGGCAAGGAAGTCTTTCGACAAGAGCTGATTTTATCTTTTTTTTACTTAATATTTGCTGTTTTTGCCGATAAGATTTTGCAGGCCCAGCACGCAGGAGAGTAAAAAAGTTTTTTTATCGAGCGCAGAGTTTGTCTTTAGCTCAAATTCCGCCAAATTTAGCGCGGTAAATATTTCTTTATATGCTTTTAAATTTACCGCCAGACACTGTCTTTTTAGTTCGTTTGCGACGTTTGGCGGCGGCGCATAGCCGAGTGTTTCTTTGATGTCGAATTTGCCTGTTATTTTGATGCCGGCATGTAGTTTAAAGAGCCTAAAAAACGCGCGGTAAAGCGAGTTTATAAACAAAATTTCATTAAAATTTCCATCGTCCGCGCAGGAGAAAAAATCGGCCCTGATATCTTTTAGCGCGATAAATTTATCGAAAAAATCGTCAAAACTCACGCTTGATAGCGAAAAGACCAAGCTTCTTACGATATTTTCGTTTATGGGCTCATCTAGGGAGGCTAGTTTGTTTAGCTCGCTTGCGGCCAAATATAAATTTTCGTTATGTATGCGGTATAGTTCAAAAAGCGCGTTTTTCGTGATATTTAGGTTCATTTTTGCGGCTTGTCTGCCGAGTAAATTTACGGCCTCTTCGGGCGAGCCCGGTTTAAAAAATCTCGCAAAATTTACCCCGAAAGCCTTTTGCGTATCAAAAACCGCTTTGGCGTCGGGCTCAAAAAGCTCGAAAACGAATGCGCCGCCGTTTTTGCAACCCTCTATCAGGGTTTTTAGCTCTTTTGCGGGGATTTTTTTATCGCTTTTTACGTGCAAAAGCGGGCTGCCGCCAAATAGCGAAGGCTCGCAAAGATGCGCGCGCGCAGCGTCGAAATAGTACTCGTCGTAGTAAAGACTCAAAATTTCAAAATCTTTAAATTTAGCTAAAATTTCCTTCGCAAAAAGCTCGATTTGGTATTCGTCTGCGCCGTAAAGCAGGAAATAATTTGGAAATTTGGCCGAATTTAGCGCGGCTTCAAGCTCTTTTCTATACATCGATTTTCTTTACGACCTTACCGAAAATTTCGGCCGTTGCGATATTTGCATCCGTGATTTCGACGATGACTTTTTGCAGTAAATTTACGCTGTACACGCCCAAAACTATCCTGGCGCCTTTTATCTCGTCGTCAAGCCTAGCGACCGCGACGTTTTGATTTTCGCTGATATAGGCGTTAAATCGCTGTCCGACGCGCTCTTTTGCCCAGCGCGCAAATTTCCTATCCATAAAGTCAAACGCGACCCTGTCGGCTTCGCGCTCTAGTTCGCTTAAATTTGAACAAGTAGCTTCGATATTTAAAAGCAGGTAGTTGAAAAATTTCTCGTCGTTGCGCAGTTTGGCTTTTAAAAGGCGGTGCAGCGTAAGGTCGGAGTAGCGGCGGATCGGGCTCGTAAAGTGCGTGTAGCGCTCAAATCCCAGTCCGAAGTGGCCTAAATTTTGCGCGCCGTATTCGGCCTTTTTTTGCGATTTTATGATGAGTTTGTCGATCTCCTCGCGGTTGCCTACGGCATCGGCCTGCGCTTGGATTTTGCGAACCAAATTTGCGATGTCGCTTTCGTAAACGAAGTCAAAGCCCAGAGCGCCGAGGTCCTCGAGTAAAATTTGTATTTTTCGCAGATCCGGCGAGCCGTGATTTCTAAAAACGCCTTTGCCGATGCGTTTTGCCGCCGCGACGTTGGCTAGCAGCATGCAGTCCTCGACGAGTCTGTGCGAGTCGGTATCGGTCTCGAATCTCGTAGAGGCGAGCCCGCCATCTGCGTCAAGGCTCATGCGAAGCTCCTGCGTTCTAAAGTCAAACGCGTTTTTCAGGCGTTTTTTGCGTAGACGCGAGGTAAGTGCGAAAAGGGGCTTTATCCAGCCGGTCTCGTCCTCGTCCTCGCGTTCTCCGCGTAAAATTTGATCGACTTCGTCGTAGTTAAAGCGTTTTTTTGAAGCGATTAGGGCTTCTAGGAGCTCTTCTTTTACGACTTCGCCGTTTTCGTCTAGCGTGATTTTGAAACAAAACGCAAGGCGCGCGGTATTTGGCTTAAGCGAGCAGATATTTTCGCTCAAATTTCGCGGTAGCATCGGTACGGCTTTGTGCGGGAAATATATAGAAAATCCGCGCGTTTTGGCCTCTGCATCTATCGGAGAGTAGGGAGTGACGTATTCGCTGACGTCTGCGATCGCGACGTAAATTTCTCGCTTTTTCTCGTCAAAATATATCGCATCGTCAAAGTCTTTGGCATCGACCGGATCGATCGTACAAAAAGGCAGTTCCCGTAAATCTACCCTCTGCGGATACATCGCAGCATCAACCTCGTCGCCCCATGCAAGCGCCTCGGTTTCGCACTCATCGCTAAATTCGTCGTTTTTGTTAAATACGGCTAGCGAGATTTTTTCGTCGCTTAGCGGATCGTTTATATTGCCGATAACCTCGACTATTTCGTTATTTAGGTTGCCGATTTTTAGTAGCGTACCGGGCGGTAGCATTTTTAGAGATTTTTGCGAGGCTTTTAGAGCTGAGCTAAGTCCGGTTTTTACGTTTACGCCAAGGATTGCCGAGCCTATTTGCTTGGTATAGACTACGCTTGTTTCGTTGGCGAGTTTTAGCGTCATCACGACTTTGGCGCTTTGGCGTTTTTTCTTTAGCGGCAAAAGCTTTGCTAATACGATGTCGCCGTAGTGCGAGGCGTTTAAATTTTTATTTTCTATTATTATATCTTGCTTGAAACGTTTGTCATAAGGCGCCAAAAAGCCCGTGCCGTTTGCGCTTATGTCGAGTTTGCCGCAGACAAAGCCGTTATTTAGATAGTAGCGATCTTTATGGTGGCTTACGGCGTTTAAATTTAGTAAATTTCGTAGGATTTCTTTATCGGAGGAGGCTACTTCCTTTTCGCCTACTCCGTCAAGTAGTTTGGTTAAAAATTCTTTCACAAATTCGCTTTGACTTTTGCGACGGCTTCGAGGAATTTGTCTTGCGCAAAGCCGTATTCGTCGAGGCACATTAGCGTATTTTGCAGATTATCGTCGTTTAGCTGGTTGAATATATTTACCGCGCTTTTTACGACTTTAAGGGCTTTTGAGTAGCTTTTTATATGCTCCGGCGCATCATCCGGGTTATTTGAGTAGTAAATCGCATCGACTAGCTCGGACTCGAGATTCCACTGCTCGAAAATTTTAGCCGTTACGGTTTCGTTTGATATCTCGACGATTTTGTTTTCAAGCTCGGATAGATCGAAAGGATTTGAGATGTTTTTCAAATTTGCCTTAAATTCGGCCGCTTTGCCGGATTCGTTTAGCTCGTTAGAGATGACGATTTTACCGACTTCGAGCATAAACGAAGCGGGGCTTAAAATCGCAAGATCGCTAGCGTTTATTTTCGAGTACCAGTTGTACATCAATGCGTTTTGTATCATGGATATATTTAAGAAATCTTGGTTTGTGATACCGTAAGGATCCAAATTTATCTTAAAACTTTTTTTGACCGCGCTTGATAGGGCGAAACCGCGAACCGTCGCCATACCAAACAGCGCCACGGCTCTAGAAACGGTCGTTATCTCCCTGCTAAATCCGTAAAGCGGAGAGTTTGCGGAGCGTAAGACGTTTGCCGTTAGCATCGGGTCTTTTTCGACGACTTGGGATAGATCGTTCATTGAGCTATTTTCGTTTCTGCAAATGGCTTGGATTTTTACGACCGTGTCGTCAAGCGGCGGAAGAGCTTTTATGTGTTTATAGATTGATTCGTTCATTTTTCCCACTTCATATCGAGATTTTATAATCGCTAATTCTACACTAAAAGGCTTTTTAAAAAACTTAAAGTCAAGTTTGTTTCAGTGTTTAGGTAGTATAATCTCGCAAATTTTTTAAGAGGAGAGAATATGGCAGTAAGTATTTACTATGACAAAGATTGCGATTTAAGCTTGATTAGAAGCAAAACCGTGGCGATGATAGGTTTTGGCTCGCAAGGACACGCGCACGCCGAAAATTTGCGCGATAGCGGCGTAAAGGTGATCGTGGGTCTAGCAAAGGGCGGTAAAAGCTGGGCAAAGGCCGAAGCGAAGGGCTTTGAGGTAAAAACCGTAGCCGAAGCCGCAAAGGCCGCAAACGTCATAATGATACTGACTCCGGATGAGCTTCAAGCTGAAATTTTCGAAAGAGATATAAAGCCGAATTTAAACGACGGCGACGCGATAGCTTTTGGACACGGCTTTAACGTGCATTTCGGACAGATAAAAGCTCCTGAAGGCATCGATGTCATCATGATCGCCCCCAAAGCGCCTGGCCACACCGTAAGAAGCGAATTTGTCCGAGGCGGCGGCATCCCTGATCTAATCGCCGTAGAGCAAAACGCAAGCGGAAAAGCAAAAGAACTAGCTCTAAGCTACGCTAGCGCGATCGGCGGCGGCAGAACGGGCATTATAGAAACTACATTTAAAGACGAGACTGAAACCGATCTTTTTGGCGAGCAGGCGGTACTTTGCGGCGGACTTTGCGCGCTGGTAAACGCAGGCTTTGAGACGCTAGTAGATGCCGGATATGAGCCTGAGATGGCGTATTTTGAGTGCCTCCACGAGCTAAAACTAATCGTGGATCTAATGTATCAAGGCGGCATGGCGGATATGCGCTACTCTATCTCAAACACCGCAGAGTACGGCGACTACGTGAGTGGTCCGCGCGTCATCGGCGAAGATAGCAAAAAAGCGATGAAAGAAATCCTAAAAGAGATCCAAAACGGTAAATTTGCAAAAGACTTCATTCTCGAGCGCAAGGCCGGATACGTGCGCATGAACGCAGAGCGCGGCATCGCCGAGAGAAGCTTGCTAAATCAAACCGGCAAAAAACTACGCTCCATGATGCCTTGGATCAGTGCCGGCAAACTTATCGATCAAAGCAAAAACTAATTGAACTCGAAACCTAGAAAAAAGGCCGCGAAAAGGCGCTCCAAAAAGGGGCGCTCGCGCGGCGGCCTAAAGCTACTACTTTTCGCTTTTCTTATCGCCTGCATCTTGCTTGTCGGGGCATTTTATCTGCTGGACGTCAGGGTTAAAGTTAAGAGCGACAACGCGCTAATCGCTAAAATCGAGCGGTATTTCGGCGATAAAAGCGAGTCTGATCAAAAGCAAAATTTAAGCCACAAGCCAAGCCTTTCGGCCTCAAACGGCTCCGAAAAAGTCACCATAAAAGACGCACAAGCCGCATCGGGCGTGCACTCGAGAGCAAATTTGACCGATATCAAGGCGCTTTTTGACGAGGCGGAAGCTAAAGGTAAAGCAAAAATCGGCGGCGAAAAAGCTAAGACCGAGGGAACAAGCGGTTTTAATTCGCCAAACGAGCAAGCCAAATTTGATAAAGACGGGCAGGGTGCGCAGAGGATAAAGGATAAAATCTCGTCCGAGGGCGGAAATTTAGCATCCCGCGATACATCTGAGCTTGACGGGGCGAGCGCTAAAAAGGTAGGCGAGTTAAATTTGACAAATTTAAGCTCTAAAAACGAATCCGCTAAATCTGCTCAAAATAGCGGCGATAACGTTAAATTTGACGGCTATCAAGCGCCTCAAAGAACGCATATTTTTGCAAATTCCGAAGCCGTGATCTTTGACGATACGCCTATGTCGCAGACGCAAAATAGCCCCCTCGAGCAAGCGCTAAAAAAAGAAAAAATCCATATCGAATTTAGCGACGCAAACGATCAGGCGGGGCAGGTCGAGGCGAAATTTGACGCAGAAAACGCGCCGCAAAACTCCGAGCAAAACGAGCAAGAAAAGATCGAAAAAGAAAAGCCTAAAAAGGACGAAAAAGCTAAATTCGCAAACTCTCAAAAGACGGATAAAAAAACCGCGCCCGAGCCAAACGAGGTAAAGGCCGCCGTAAAAGCGGGTTACAAACCGCGTCTAGTCATCATCATCGACGACGTGGCGTATAAGCACCAAGCAGACGCGATAAAATCGGTAAATCTAAAGCTCACGCCGTCCTTTTTTCCCGCGACCTCCGCCCACCCCGAGACGCCTGTTTTGGCGCGGCGTTTTAGCTTTTATATGATCCACCTGCCCATGCAGGCTCTAGGCGGCTTTAAAGGCGCCGAGATCGGCACTCTGACGGTAAACGACGACTACGAAAAGATCGCTAAAAAACTGCAAAGCATCAAGCGAGATTTTCCGGATCTAAAATACATCAACAACCACACAGGCAGCCGTTTTACGAGCGACGCGACCGCGATGGATAAGCTAATGCGAGCGATACGGGACGAAAATTTGATCTTCGTCGATAGTAAGACGACCTCGCCGACCAAGGTTTACGGCGCGGCGAAAAAATACTCGATGCCCTACATCGCGCGCGACGTGTTTTTGGATCACGACGGCTCAAAAGCGGCGGTGCGAAAGCAGCTAAAATACGCCGTCGAGCTAGCCAAAAAGCGCTCATACGCCATCGCGATCGGCCATCCGCACAAAAACACGATCGAGGTCCTGCAAGAAAGCGCAAAACTCCTGCAAGAAGTCGAGGTCGTCTATCTAAAGGACCTTTTTTGAACGTCTTAGCCGAGCTTCCTAGCGGCCTTTTGCGTCTTAAAAAGCCGCCGCAAAAGCTCTATTTCGAGGGAAATTTGGCCCTGCTTGAGCGCCCGATGGTCTCGATCGTGGGCTCGAGAAAGGCAAGCGCCTACACCAGGCAGTGCGTAGAGGCACTGGCTAGGACGCTGGCAAACAGTGGCGTTTGCGTAGTTAGCGGTGCGGCCATCGGCGTGGATATCGCCGCGCACAAGGGCGCGTATCCGCATACGGTCGCCGTTTTTGGCAACGGACTAAATAAAATCTACCCGCAAAGCAACGCCAAAATCATCAAAGAAATCTACCAAAATGCGCTGGCTCTTAGCGAGTATGACCCGGGCGAACCGCCGCTTGCATATAGATTTTTGGAGCGAAACCGCATCGTGGTCGCGCTCTCGCAGGCCCTAGTCGTGGCGCAGGCCGATACCAGAAGCGGCTCGATGCAAAGCGCGCGCATGGCAAAGGAGCTTGGCGTGCCGATATTTACGCTGCCTCAGCGCCTAGGCGAGAGCGATGGGACGAACGAGCTGGTCGCTAGCGGCGCGGCAAATTTGATAAACGATTTTGACGAATTTGCGCTTCGTTTCGGCGGCAAACCCGCGCCTGCGCAAGACGACGAAGTGATAAAATTTTGCAAAAACGGCGCGAGTCTCGATGCAGCCTTGGCAAAATTCGGCGATAAAATTTACGAATACGAGCTCGAAGGCAAACTGCGAATATCGGGGCTTACGGTATTTGCGGAGTAAATTTGCTCTATTTGTTTTGCAAGGACGTAGGTTTAAAATTTACGCTAGGCGAGCGGTTTAAATTTTGAAAGGTCGAGCAAACGGCAGCAAATTTAAGCAGCTTTTAGTTTAAATTCGTGCGGTTTGCAGGCGATTTTTAAATTTTAGGATTACGTAAATTCTTGGCGTGCGATAGTGAAATTTGCTCGCTCGTTTTTGCGGGTTTTTAAATTTGCTCGAGCTTGCTTGGAGTAACGTTTTTAGCGGACTATGTTTGCTAAGATTAGGCAAATTTATGCTGTAAATCTTATGGCAAATTTGTTTGCGGCGGGTTTAATTATTTTGGTAATTTCTTAAATTTGCCGCTTTTGCGGATTTATTTGTAACGCAAATTTTTTAATGTCTCGCAAAAATCGGCAAACGGCAGCGAATTTTTGATATAAATTTGCCTGCAAATAACCAAAATCAGGCGCAAAAATCAAAATCTAAAGGACGAAAATGAGCATAATGGCCATTGACGTGGGGTTAAAACGTATCGGCGTGGCGCTAGCCGTCGGGCAAACCGTAATGCCGCAAACGCCCGTACTGCGTAAAAATCGCAATCAAGCCGCGCGCGACGTTAGCGCCGTTTTGCGCGAATACGGAGCAAAAAAGCTAGTCGTGGGCGTGCCGCTTGGGGGATCTAGCGAGGACGAGATGCGGCGACGGATCGCGCACTTCGTGTCGTTACTGGAATTTGACGGCGAAGTGGTCTATCAGGACGAGGCGATGAGTAGCTTTGAGGCGAGCGAAATTTACGCCGAGGGCAGACGCGACGGACGGCTGGACAGCATCGCGGCGATGATTATTTTAAAGCGGTATTTGGGGCTTTGAGGTAGTTTGGCGCGCGGTAAAACGGCGGCAAATTTGAGTTTTGCGCTAGGGTTACGTCGGGGGGGGGCGTCTTGGCCGGTTGCTATTAGCGCGGAGGTCGAGTAAAATTTGAGCTAAATTTTCGCCTCCGCGGTAAATTTAATTGAGGCTTTTGCGTAAAATTTAAGAGCGGCTTGAGCGGCGGATATTGAGTCAAATTTGACCGTATGGACTCGGTGTAAATGTTCCTTTGCCTTCCAGCTGGGCGCCTCTATCAGCTATAGCGCCGTATCCAATCATCCAGAAACTGCATTTGCTCCGCCGTGCTAAATCTATGCTCACCGTTTTTCATGACTGTAAGTGTTGCGCCGATTTGGTTTGCAAACTCGCAAATCGTTTCAAAAGAAGTTAGATCGTCGTTTTCGCCGTATAAAATATGCGTCGGCACAGTCCAGAAGATAGGATGCTCTCTGGCGTAGCATAGATATCTCCATGAAAGTTTTTCTCCAAATTTTGTGCTCAGTTCGCCCTTGTCTCGCAGCTCCTCCTCGCTCGCGTTTGCCTGCGACATCATGTTTAGGATCAAATTTTCCATATTTACGATAGGGGAGATAAAATACGCCCTTTTTATACGCATGTCCCGCAAGGCGTGCATGGCAAAAAACGCTCCGATACTGTTTGCTACGATCGTCACGGATTTGCGGCTTTTAAGGATGGACTCAAAATACGGCGCAAATTCCTCTTTCGCCTCCCATGGCGTGCGCGCTTCGTAATCAGATCCAAGCACGTCGCTACCTGCAAAAAGTCGTCGGTAGCGGGCCGCTTCTGCCGCGCTTCCGTTTTTTCCGTGTATGTATACGACTATATCTTTCATGATTTTGCCTTTTTGCGGCGGTTAAGCGGTTAAAATAAAAGCGCTTTGACGCCGCAACTAGTTAAATTTGAGCAGTCCGTCCTCGTCAAATTTAAAACCGGGTCCCCAAGCAACCTCCCAGTAGTATCTGTCCGGATCGGCAAAATACGCGTGATATCCGCCCCAAAATGTATCTTGGGGCTCCTTGACGATGGTGCCGCCCGCCTTTTTTACTAGCTTTATGACGCTAGCTACGTCCTCTTTGTTTTTTACGTTGTAGGCTAGCGTGATGCCGCCAAATCCGCTACCTCTGGGCGGATCGTTTTCGTCGATATCTCGCGCCAGCGCGTCCAGTGGATAGAGCTCAAATTTGGTCCCCGGCGTATCAAAAAAGCATACCGGCGGGTCGTCTTCTTTACAATCCGTCTTAAATCCTAGGCCGTCTCTGTAAAATTTTAGCGCCCTTTGCATGCTTCGCACGCCTAGGCAGATGCAGGTTATTTTATTCATTTTAGCCTCCGTTATTTGGGCTTATTATATCATTTTGAGGTAGCGGTTTTGGGTCAAATTTGAGCTTATCAAACGAAGCAGGGCAGTTGGGCGAGCTTTAAAAATGCGAGTAAAATTTCGAAAAGCTAAATTTTATCCCCGTTTTGCGTCTCAAATTCGTAAGCTTCGTTTAAGATACGCACGAGAGTGTCGGACAGATAGGGCTGAACTAGCGTCCAGACGCGGATTTTCGGGTTTAAATTTATCGCCGCGTTCGTGGTTTTTAGCACGACTAGCGCGATCTTTTTTTCTATCAAAAGCGTAGATAGAGCGCCGTCTATCTCGCGCAGCAGGCTCTCCTCGATAAAGACGACGTTTGGGCGAAAGATCATATCCTCTATGTGACGCTTTACGATGCTCCACTCGTTGCTCGGCTTTACGTCGATACCGATAAATTCGAGATCTTTTTTGATGATATTAAAGGAGTGCGGGTTGGGCTCTGCGACGAGGGCGCTAAAATTTTTGGGATTTTTTATCTTAAAGCTTTTCATGAGATCGAGCTTATCGCCGCAAAGACGCAGCGAAATCTCGGTGCTAGCGCGCACGCCGTGATCAAACTCGAATCTAATACTCGAGCCGTTTTGCTCGGCCAGCGCCATTGCCGTTTCGTAAAATTTACGGCTTTGCGCGTTCATATTTACGCGAGGCGTGCTTTTGGCCGTAAAAAAGTCGTGATCGCAGTGGACGCTAAGGGTAAATTTGATGTTGTTTTTATAGTAGTTCGAGAGCAAAAATTTGATCGTAACGGTCGAGTTTGAGACGTTTAAAAGGAAAATTTGAGCCATCGCGTCGATGAGCTTTGCAAGAGCGGCGATATCTGCGTAAAATAGCCTAGGATAAGCGATATCGTAGTCTAGTAGCACGTAGTTCGTGTTTTTTTGCGCGTCCTCGTTTAGCGAGGAGGCCAAAAATAGCAAACCGCCTGCGATATCGACTTTTGGTAGCGTATTTGCTTCGCTAGATTCGCCGACTTTGCTAGCGCCGTTTTTTTGCGTAGTTTCTTTTTTTATCACGCCGTTTGACCTTCTAAATTTATCCATAAAATAGCAACCGCCCAAAACCGCTATATAAAACGCGGCAAAAATCAGAAAAATATACGCGAAACTCACGGCTATATAACCAGCATAGCGTCGCCGTAGGAGTAAAATTTGTACTTTTGCTCCACGGCTGTTTTGTAGATCTGCATAGTCTGCTCAAGTCCGACGAAACTTGTAACGAGCATGATTAGCGTTGATTTGGGTAGGTGAAAATTCGTCAGCAGGTAGTTTTGGCGGATGGGTTTGTTGTTTAAATTTAAAAACAGCCTGCACTCGCCGCTAGATTTGCCGCTTCTTGCAAACTCCTCCACACAGCGCGTCACCGTCGTACCCACGCCCAGGATTGGCCTATCTGAGTTGATCAAATTTTGCGTATCTTGCGGGATATCGTAAAACTCCGCATGCATCTTGTGCTGCGTTATATCCTCGCTCTCCACGCCCTTAAACGTCCCTGCGCCCACGTGCAGCGTGAGGTAGGCTATCTCGCGGTCCTTTGTTAGGCGCGCGATCATCTCGTCGCTAAAGTGCAGGCTCGCCGTCGGAGCCGCCACCGCGCCCTCGTTTTTAGCAAACACGCTTTGATACCAGCTCTCATCGTCTTTGGTGTCACTTCGCTTGATATATGGCGGCAAAGGCACGTGGCCGATGTGGGATAGGATTTTATAAAGCGCGGCCGCATCTAAAAGCTGGCCGTTTTGGCTAAATTTGACCGTGCGCGAGCCGTCGTCAAAGAGCTCGCAGACCTCGGCGGTTAAATTTCGGTCGAAATTTAAAACGCTGCCCGTGCGGACTTTGCCTTTTATATAGACGCTAAATTTACCGTCCGCAAGCGGCGAGTTTAGCAAAAGCTCCGTCTCGCCGCCGCTATCTTTTTTGCCGAAAATTCTAGCCTTTACAACCTTGGTATCGTTAAAAATAATATCGCAAGGCGGTAAAATTTCTGGTAGGTCGCCAAATTTTAGATGAGAGATTTTTTCGCCGGCTCGCTCGTAGACTAGTAGCCTAGCGTCCTCTTTGGGAAAGGTCGGGAAATTGGCGATTAGCTCCGGCGGTAGCTCGTAGTCGTAGGCGTCAAGCGAGTTTGGATTTAAAATTTGACTCATTTGGCTAGCCTACTTGCTTTCATGACTATTCGTCCTCTTTTTCTTCGTCGGTTTCCTGGTTGGGCTCTTCGTTTTTAGCTGGATTTACGCGGGCGGCTATAAAGATGGAAAGCCCGTAAAGACCGATGAGAGGAACCGCCATCAAAAACTGGCTGAGGATATCCGGAGGCGTCATAACCGCGGCAAATATAAAAATCACGACGATAGCGTAGCGGAAGGAGTTTTTGAGCATCTTGTCATCGACTAGGCCGAGTTTAGCGAGGAAAAATGTAATAACGGGAAGCTCAAACGCGATACCGAACGCAATGACCAGTTTCGTAAAAAAGCCGACGTAGCCGCCGATATTTAGCATCGCGGAAAATAGCTGCTGGCCGAAATTTATAAGAAATGCAAAACCGATAGGAACGACGACGTAGTAGCAAAACGCTGCGCCAACGAGAAACATAAAGGTCGCCGAGATCACGAAAGGTATGACGTATTTTTTCTCGTTTTCGTAAAGGCCGGGCGCTACAAACAGCCAAAACTGCCAAAAAATAATCGGCAGCGACAACAAAAATCCGGTGAAAAATGCCACCTTCATCGCTACGAAAAAGGGCTCTTGCACCTCGAGAAAGACCATTTTTTGGTTATCGGGCAGAGTGTTTTGCAGCGGCGCGATGATAAAGTCTAAAATTTGATTCCAAAAGCTAAAGCACACTACAAACATCACGATCACAGTCATGACGCTAATGAAAAGCCTTTTTCTAAGTTCTACTAAATGCGGTTTTAGCTCTTCAAACATTACGCCTCTTTTTTTTCGTTATCGCCTAAAACGGCGTTTTTGACGGTTTCGCCCGGGTTTTTGACCGCTTCGACGCTCTTTTTTACGTCGTTTAGGCCGTCCGTGATGCCGCTAGTGACGTCGTTTACGCCTTTTTTGAGCTCGTCAAGCTCCTCAAAGGTAAGCTTTTTTCGCACGGTTTCAGTGGTTTTTGCGATACTTTCTTTGTATTTTTTCGCGTCCTCTTTGAGTTCTTGGATTTTTATCTCTTGATCGAAGCTGCTTTTTGCGTCATTGACTGTTTTTTTAACGGTTTTAAAAAATTTCGCTATCTCGACCATCGCGCTAGGAAGCTTATCGGGCCCCAAAAATAATACCGCGATGACGGCTATGACGATGATCTCGGGTAAGCTCATGCCAAACATTTTTTTATCCTAAATTTTATTTTAAAGCGCTCATTTTAGCGTTTTTTATCTCAAATTTGCATAAATCAGCCCGCGATAAATAAAGAAATTTCATCCGCGGTGAGGAAATTTTTGGCGTAATATCGCCCGTTTTTAAATTTTAATTTCCCGTTATTTTTTAGTAGCTGCGCTCTTTGCTCTTGCTCGGCGTTTAGGCTGTTTTGCCAGATACCGACGATGCTTCTAGCGCCTAAAAATATCCGCTCTAAATTTAGCTCGTCCGCGCTTAAATTTTCGATTTTTTTAGCGTGCGGATTTTTTACGTAGGCGTTTAAATTTGAAGCGTTATAAAAGCGATGATCCAGCCAAAATCCGACCGCGTAAGCGCCCAGGGCAAGGTAATTTTTGCCCTGCCAGTAGCCCAGGTTATGCCTGCAAATTTGACCGAAATTTGAGATTTCGTACTGTTTTAGCCCGGCCTCCTCGATGCGGTCTATCATAAATTTTGCCAGCCTCGGACTATCTTTTGCGTAGCTTATCTTGCCGGCAAAGGGTGTATTTTCCTCAAGCGTTAGCGAATACGCCGAAACGTGCGAAACGCCCAAATTTCTGATATTTTGTGCCTCTTGCTCGAGGCGTTTTTTGGTGTCTAGCTTCGTGCCGTAGATGAGATCGACATTTATATTTTCTAGCCCCGCGGTTTTGGCGTTTGCTACAGCCTCGTAGATCTGCCTCGCGTCGTGGATGCGCCCGAGGAATTTTAATTTATCCTCAAAAAAGCTCTGAGCGCCGAAGCTTACGCGATTTACGCCGTATGATTTCATCTGCGAGAGCCACTTTTGGCTTGCCGAGTTTGGATTTGCCTCCGTCGTGATCTCGGCGTTTGCCGCGAGATATGGCGCGACCGCTTCAAATAGCCGCTCGTAGTAGCCCCCGTCCACGGCGCTGGGCGTCCCTCCGCCGATGAAAACGGTTTCGATCTCGCCGTTTTTTACGTCAAATTTTAAGATCTGCTCCCTAAAATCAGCAATCATCGCGTCAAAATACGCGCTTGTTAAATTTCGTTTGCCAACGACCGAGCCAAAGGCGCAGTAGGGGCATTTGCTCTCGCAAAAAGGGATATGGACGTAAAGAAGCATTTTGACCTTTGTTTTTGCCGTATTTTAGCAGATTTTACGGATTTATCGCGCGGCATTCGATATTTTAGCTTTTGCACCGTTTGGCAGTCTGTTTGCTGTAAATTTAGGCCGAGTTTAGGCGTAAAACCGACTCCAGTAAGCTATTTGACGCTTTTAAATTTTAAAATTTACCGCCGTTTTTGCCGCCCGTTAAATTTAAAAAAGTCGCGCCGATACGTTTAAGTTTGATTTTAATTTAACGCCCGTAAAGCTCTGCAAGAGCGTTAAATTTACGTATAAAATTTCTTTTGTTTTAAAATTTGCGTCGGCAAAACGCCGAATTTTTCTCTAAAAATCTTTGCAAAGTGCGGAGCGCTGGCGTATCCGACGATTTTTGCGGCTTCGCTTACGCAGACGTCTCCGCGCTCTAAAAGTTTTTTCGCCGCGTTTAGCCGCTCGCTTGCCAGCAGCCCGTAGATCGTATCGCCAAAGTAGCTTTTAAAGCCCGTTTTTAGCTTAAATTCATTCGTCGCGCACGCTCTGGCTAGCTCTTTTATGCTGGGCGGATTTTGGACGTCGCTTAGTAGAATTTGCCTTGCTTTATTTAAAATTTTTACGTATTCGTCGCTAAAATCGCGCTTTTTTTCATCGGCTTCGGGCGTTTTAGGCGCGCCTAAGCTTTTGTAGATTAGCTCTAAAATTTTAGCTTCCATAAAGATTTCGCGCATCTTACCTTCAAACTCGCTCGCAGCTAAAAGCTCCCGTAAAATCAGGCTTTGGGCTAAATTTATCTTAGCCGTTTGGATGCAGATTTCGTTTTCTTCGCCTAGATTTTTAAATGCCGCTAGTTTGTTCGCTAGATCGTTTTTTAGCACGATGCATCGCCCGGCGTAGCTGCTACTTTGATACTCGCAAATGCCCTCAAATCCGCTATCTACGCGCCCCATCCAAAACTCTCCGGCCTTTAGGCAAAAAGTTTTTTTACCCGCTTTAAGCCCGGCGTCCCCTCTTGCGTCGTTAAAGAGCAAAAAGCAGTAGCCTGCACTCCTTTCAAGCCGTCTTTTTACACTTTTGTTGCAGATTATTTCGCTCCTGCAGTAGCTTGCTCCGCTTGTGCCTTTAAAAAACTCGACCTTACATTTTCTATTTTGCTCTTGCCACGCGCTTTGTCCGTAGCGCACCGAATTTTGCGCGATTTCTTGCTCGTTTGCGCGTAAAATATCTTTAAATTCGACCTTCATTTATTTTTTATCCTTTTAGCGTTGAAAAAAATCCCTCTACCGTTTATCGGAGTATTGATAATAATTATCTGATTATAGTAAAATGGGGTTTAAATTTAAATAAGGAGTTTAAAGATGAAAAGTATGCCTAAAATTTCTATGCTAGCTTGCTTGGCGCTATCTTGCGTGCAGGCGACCGATGAAGTAAAACTAAACGAAGTTACCGTAACTAGCGCGACGGGTTTTGAGCAAAATATCAAAGACGCGCCAGCTTCCGTTTCGGTAATCTCGCAAAAAGAGATAGCCAGGCGCAACCATCAAGATATAGAAAGTATCGTAAAAGACGCTCCGGGCGTATTCGGCGCGACGCTGGGGGCGGCTAGCAGACGTGGTATCACGATGAGAGGTCTTGGTCAAAAATACACTAAAATTTTAATAGACGGCCGCCCTGCGACCAGCGATAGTGCATATAGAGGGCTTCGCGCGGTCGGTAGCGCTCAAAATTTCCTTCCGCCGGCAAACACGATTGAGCGTATCGAAATCGTGCGAGGCCCGATGAGCTCGCTATACGGCTCGGATGCGATGGGAGGCGTCATAAACATCATCACCAAGGGCTTTTCAAACGAATTTAGCGGAAACGTAAACGGCTACTACACGCTTGCGGGCAAAAGCGGGATAAACGACGACTACCAAACCGGCTTTTACGCAAACGGAGCGGTGATCCCGGACGTGCTAGGCATCGCGCTTTACGGGCGGTATTTTCACAAATTTGAAGACGAGCGAGCCTTTACGAACCGCAAAAACGAGGACGTAAATTTCGGCGCGAAAATCATGTATAACGCCACCGAAAACGACGAGATAGCGCTGGATCTGCGCCGCGTAGTAAATAAATACGAGCGCACCGAGGGAAAGACGCTAAGAAGGGCTACCGGCGATAATACGAGCGTCGCGTTTGAAAAGATGAGCGGATATACCGCCTCGCTCTCGCATACGGGTAAATACGACAAACTGCTGCTTGAAAGCTTTTTAACCCACGATCATATGAAAGAAAGCGGTCAGCAAGACCTCACGCTAAAAACGACGACGCTAAATACCAAGGGAACGTATTTTTTTGATAACAACACGCTAAGTCTGGGAGCCGAATACAGAAGAGAAAGGCTAAACGAAAAGGCAACGACAGCCGACGCCGCAAACGTAAAGAGATATGATTTTTCGCTCTACGGCGAGGACGATTTTGACGTGACCGACGCGCTCACGCTAACTGCGGGCTTAAGGTATAATCACGACAAAGACTACGGCGGACACGTATCTCCGCGCGGATATGCCGTGTATCATCTAAGCGAAAATTTATCGCTAAAAGGCGGCGTGTCGGCAGGCTACTCGACGCCAGATATCAAGATGCGAACCGACGGGCTTGCTCTGCCTTTTGCCGGCGGTATGGGAGCGCAGCTGGGTAAAAGCAACCTAAAACCCGAATCCAGCCTAAACTACGAAGCCGGCGTCGCGTACGGGGACGAGAGCCTTAACGTCTCGGCGATGGCGTTTTATACGCGGATAAAAGACGGTCTAGGTACGAAGCCCGTTTGCGTCGCGCGCCCGGGCGTTCCTTGCGTGCATAATGGCAAGACCTATAGGCGCGGTATCTGGGAGAGCGTAAATATCGGCAAAGCCGAAGTAAAAGGCATTGAATTAGCCTCAGACTGGCAGATTTTATCAAATTTAGCCCTGCACTCAAGCTACGTTTATACTAAATCAAAGCAAAAATCGGGCGCGTACGAGGGCAAATCTCTAAACAATCTACCCGTTCATACCGTAAAAATAGGGCTTGACTACGATATGACGCCCGATCTAAATTTCTGGACGCAGATGAACTATCTAGGCAAAACCAGAGCCGTTTACGGCTCGCCGGGAGACGAGGAGATAAGTGATTATACGCTATTTGACGCTGGCGCAAGCTACAAGATAACTAAAAATGCGAGCGTAAATTTTAGCGTTTATAATATCTTTAACGAATACGTAACGACGAAATCCGGACGCTATGAAATTTTGATCGCCGACGGGGTTAAATATAGGCTCGGATTTAACGTAAATTTTTAAATTTAGCAGTATTTAAGCGAGGCGGTGCGTAGCGATCGCCACCCTGCTACCGGTTTTTAAAATTTGAGCTTAAATTTAAGGAGAAAGATGCCGTTTTTAAAGAAAAAGAAATTTTGGTTTAATGTCCATTTGATTTTAAGCCTAGCCTGTGTTTTGCCGCTGCTTATCGTCGCTCTTAGCGGCGCGGTCATATCCTATCACGACGAGATTATCGACCTTGCAAACTCGCAAAAAACCTTCGTCGAGCGAGGCGAAAAAGAGCTTAGCGCTAGAGAAATTTTAGATATTTTTAAAGCCAAGGAAGCGAATTTCACGCTTAGCTACTATAAGATTAACTCGGACGCAAATCACGCTCTAGGCATATCCGGCACGAATGCTAAAGGCGAGTTTAAGTCGTATTTTATAAATCAATACACGGGCGAGATAACGGGCGAAAATTTCGGCGATAAATTTATCGGACTAATGTTAAATTTACACACTAACTTAGGCCTTGGACTTAGCAAAAACGAGACGTTGCGGCTTATAGGCAAGCATATCGTTGCGGTTTGCTCTATCGCTTTGGTGGTCTTGGTTATATCTGGATTGATAATCTATTATCCTAGTTTCAAAACTAAATTTATGCGCGCGTTTGCTCTAAAAATCAAGGCCAAAGGCTATGCGTTTTTATACAGTTTGCACGGATTTGCGGGCGTTTATCTTTGTTTATTTTTGGCTTTTATGAGCGTTACGGGACTTTACTGGTCGTATGACTGGGCGGCAAAACTCGTAAATAACGCGCTTGGCGAAAAAGAAATTTTTAGAAAAAAGAGCTTTACGCAGGTGAGGGGATTTTCGCTGGAGGACGAGGCTAAGATAGCAAATTTGCAGGCCGCGATAGATATTTTTAAACGGGATAGAGGTGATTACGAGCTTTTTAACGTCATCACGCAAGAAGACGGCGAAAATTTTATGATATTTTACTTTGACAAAGGGCTAGAAGAGGACGATAAGGTAAATACGATGACGATAAACACCGCCAAGAGGCAAATTATCAGGCACGCGAGGTTTGACGACGCCAAAAGCTCGATGCCCAGGCCTTTTGCGATTCATAAAGCGGTTTTGAGTTTGCATTCGGGATATTTTTTGGGTGCGGTCGGTAAATTTATATTTTGTTTAGCTTCGGTATCGGCTTTGTTTTTCGTTATAAGCGGTTTTTGGATGAGCTTAAAACGGCTCAAAAGATAAATTTGATAAAATCGCTCGAAAAAACTGAAAAAGGCTAAATATGCGAGTGATTTTAGATGGATTTGACGGCTCTTTTTTGCCGATTTTGCAAAGCTTTAAGGCCGTGATGCCAAGCCTGCGAATAACGGGCATCGAGGAGATCGGCCAAAGCGCCAATGAAGCGCCGAGCAAAGACGAGGGTAGCGCGGACGCTATCAACGTAAACGAACTTTTTTCGCGCCAAGACGAGCGGGACGAGATTTTGCCCGACGTCTCTTTGTTTTTGCAGGACGATAAATTTGACGATAGCGGCGAGGCTACGGCGGTTAAATTTGACGAAAACGTTAAATTTGAAAATGCGCGTCAGGCGATTGACGATGCTGAATTTGAGACAAATTTAGCGGCTAAGAGCGAGCGAAAAACCGCTTTTGCACAGGAGCAAAATTTACAAGAAATGCAGAACGCTAGGCCGTATCGAGATGGCAGCCGCAAGGAAAAGGCTACATTGCAAACAGGTTCTTTAAGCAAAGTGCCAAAAACCGCGGTTTTAACTGAGAGCGTGCAAACTACCACTCAGCAAGAAGCTTGCGCCTCGGGCGGGACTACTCAAACGGCTCCGTTTAGCAAAGCGGCTACCTCAAATGAAGCTGCAAAAGTGGCCGTTTCAGATGATTTTGTGCAGGCTGCGTTGTTTGATTTTAACGAGTCTGGGCAAAATTTGACGCCGCGCGTCGAGGCTAAAGCCGCGCTTGAACGCAAAAAGCACGAAAGCGCGAGTTTGTTTACCGACGAAGAGGTGCGGGCGATACTGGAGCTAAAATAGACGGCCCAAATTTAGCTATCAAGGCGGTGAAATTTGACGTATAACCAAGCAAAATGCGCAAATTTTACCGCGCCGCAAAAAGTAAAATTCGTAGTTTAAAAATTTAAATAAAAATTTTAAGCCTAAGCGTCAAATTTTTCCGCTAACCTCGCGATATTTAGCTATATCTTAACTATTTTTCGTTAAAATCCACAATTAAAAATTCTCGGAAAAAAAGATGGAAAAGAAATATAGACCAAACGTCGCTGCGGTCATACTTGCGCCCTCTTATCCGTTTGATTGCAGGATATTTATCGCGCAAAGGTGCGATATGACGGGTATCTGGCAGTTCCCGCAGGGCGGCATAGACGAGGGCGAGACGCCGCGCGAGGCGCTAAAAAGAGAGCTCAAAGAGGAGATAGGCACGGACGACGTGGACGTGCTTAGCGAGTATCCTCAGTGGCTTAGCTACGACTTCCCTGAGGGTACGACGAGCAGGAAATTTTATAACTTTGACGGGCAGACGCAAAAGTATTTTTTGGTGCGGCTAAGGCCTAGCGCGAAGATCAATATAAATACTAAAAAGCCCGAATTTGACGAATATAGATTTATAAACTCAAGCGAGGTTTTGAGCGACGTAAACCACTTCAAAAAGCCGATCTACGGTAAAGTTATCGGCTACTTTAAAGAGAAAGGATTTATTTAATGTTAATCGTCCAAAAATACGGCGGCACGAGCGTTGGGACGCTTGAGAGGATAGAAAACGTCGCCGCGAGAGTCATAGAGACTAAAAAAAGCGGCGCGGACGTCGTAGTCGTGGTTTCGGCGATGAGCGGCGTGACTAATCAGCTAGTAGACTACGCCTCGCACTATACCAAAGACCCCGACGGCGTGGCGATGGATATGCTACTTAGCTCCGGCGAGCGCGTTACCTGCGCGCTTTTAACGATAGCGCTGATAAATTTAGGCTATCCTGCGGTGGGTCTAAGCGGTAGGCTAGCGGGCATCATCACCGACAGCATGCACACTAGAGCTAGGATCGAAGCGATAGACACTAGACGCATGAAAGAGGAGCTAAAAGCGGGCAAAATCATCGTAGTAGCGGGCTTTCAGGGTATCGACGAAAAGGGCGACGTAACTACGCTCGGACGCGGCGGTAGCGACCTTAGCGCCGTAGCGATCGCGGGCGCGCTAGATGCGGATTTGTGCGAGATTTACACCGACGTGGACGGAGTTTACACCACCGATCCTCGTATCGAGCCGAAGGCTAAAAAGCTAGATAAAATCAGCTACGACGAGATGCTAGAGCTTGCGAGCCTAGGCGCTAAAGTGCTGCAAAACCGCTCCGTCGAGCTAGCTAAAAAGCTAAACGTAAATTTAGTCACCAGAAGCAGCTTTAATCACAACGAAGGAACACTAATAACAAAGGAAGAGAGTATGGAAGCAGTGCTAGTAAGCGGTATCGCGCTAGATAAAAACCAAGCTAGAGTAACTTTAAGAGGCGTGGTCGATAAGCCTGGCATCGCGGCTGAAATTTTCACCGCGCTTGCAGAAAAAAACATAAACGTAGATATGATAATCCAAAACGTAGGCCAGGACGGCACGACGAATTTGGGCTTTACCATACCGCAAAACGAGCTTCACGTCGCAAAAGAGTGCATGGATAAACTAAGCGCGTCGAGGGAAATTTTATACAACGACGAGATAGTTAAGGTCTCGGTCGTGGGCGTAGGCATGAAAAGCCACACCGGGGTGGCGTCTTTGGCGTTTCAAACGCTAGCAAATGAGGGTATAAATATCCAAATGATCTCGACTAGCGAGATAAAAATCTCAATGATCGTCGATCAAAAATACGGCGAGCTAGCCGTTCGCGCACTACACGAAGCTTATAAACTCGATAAATGAGCGATTTTATAAAATGGACTCTCGAGGCGATCCGCGAGGAGGGCTCGCTGATGAGCTGGATGGAGGAGAGGCGCACCGAGTGGACGCCCTTGCTCGCCTCGAAGCTTAAATTTTTACTAGAAGGGCGCGCCTTTATTTTGATAACCGATAGCGAACGAGGGTGGTTCGAGGAGTATTTTTTAAAAAATATAAACAAACCCACGAACGCTCGCCCCGTGCTACCTTTTTTCTCGCTAAAGGCGCTTTATCCGTCTTTTGAAAATATCGGCTCAAAAGAGGAAGTCTCGCTGCTTTTAGATATGCTTAGCCTTGCTTTTCCAAACGGTTACGTGTTTTTTTACGTCGGCAAAAGCGCGGAAAAAAGCTCGCAGATCGCCAAAGGCAAGGACGATAGCTACATGTGGCTTTTTGACGAGCAGGCGCAAAATAGCTTTTATCTAAGCTCCTCCGACGGCGCGCTAGATATCAAGCTCTTGTCGCTGTTTAGGCTCTTTGATAAGAGCATAGACGCTGCTTTATTCGCGAAAGTAACGCTTTAGTCTATGCGAAGCAAAATCGTAATCACGAGCGATTTTGAAGCCTTAAAAGAGGAAATTTTAGGGCTTTACGGCGTAAATTCGGTTAGATTTTTTTTCGCCGAGGACTTTTTGCTAGAAAACGCAAAAGAGGTCGCCGCCGAGGCCTACATCGCGGAGAGCGAGCCCAAGCTACTGGTTTTAGGCGCTAAAAATTTCCGCGTCGAAGCTCAAAACTCTCTACTAAAAATCATCGAAGAGCCGCCTAAAAATATCTTTTTTATCATAGCCGCAACGTCGAAAAATATGCTCCTGCCGACCGTTCGCTCGCGCCTGGTTACCGAAAATCGGCTCATAAAAAAGCAGCGCGAAAAAACGGGGTTAAATTACAAACGTCTCGAGCTAAAAGAAATTTGCGCGTTTATCGATGAAAAATCAGCTTTTGAACGCTCCGAAAAGCTCGGTAAAAACGACCTAAAAGAGCTAATCGCCGCCATAGCTCTCGAGGCTACGGCGCAGGGGGTTAATTTTAGCGCTGAAGAGCTTGAGTATTTTTTCAAGGCCGTGCGCCTGGCCGAGCTAAATACCAAAACCCACGCGCTTCTTACGCCGATACTTCTTATGATTTACGAAAAAGGGCTTAGATGAAAATTTTTAAAATCAATCCGCAAACGGGTTTCAACGAGATCTGCGAGGTTATCCGTCCTAGCGATGAGGGGCGAAATTTGATGAAAAAAAAGTCGGCGATCAACTTTTTTTTGATCAAAGATTTGCGCTCGCCGGCCGCAAATATCCTAAAGCAAGACGCGCTAAGCGTCGGCGCGGAGCTCGTGACTAATCGCGACGTGATTTTAAACGGCGCAAACTCGGTCGCGCTTTTGATGGCCACCGATGCACAGGTGCAGGCGCTTGCCAAAAAAGAATCCGCTCAGGATTTCGGACTAAAAAATTTGGCCAAATTTTTAAAATCTCCGTTTAAAAAACCGCAGCGCGCGCAGATAATGGGCGTCGTAAACGTAAATGAGGATAGCTTTAACGCCGCAAGCCGCGTGAACGAAAAAAGCGGCATAGCGCGCATCGAAGAGATGATCGAGCAGGGTGCGGAGTATATCGACGTGGGCGCGGTTAGCTCCAGGCCCGGTAGCAAATACGTCGGACGCGAGGTCGAGTTTGCCAGGTTGGAAAAAATCGTCGCCGAAATTTACCGCCTAAATTTGCACGAAAAGGCGATATTTAGCCTGGATAGCTTTGATGCGTACTGTTTAGAGTATGCGCTAAATCACGGCTTTAAGATGATAAACGATATCACGGGCGACGTTGGCCTCTGCGCTTTAGCGGCGCGGTACGGCGCGAGCTACTGCCTCATGCATATGCAAAACAGCCCCGAAAATATGCAAGATAACCCGCATTATGATGATTTGCTGGGCGAGATAGACGCGTTTTTTGAAGCTAAGATCGCTGCGGCGCAGGATCTTGGATGTCGCGATATCGTACTAGACGTAGGAATCGGCTTTGGCAAGACGGCGGAGCAAAATATGATTTTGATAAAAAATTTAGAGCATTTTTTGCGCTTCGGTTTGCCGATCTTAGCGGGCGCTAGTAGAAAATCGGTTATAAATTTTTATAGTCCTAGCGAGATAAAAGACCGCTTGCCGGGCAGCCTCTATCTGCATCTTGAGGCCTTTAGAAACGGCGCACAGATCATCCGCACTCACGATGTGGCCGAGCATGCGCAGATGTTTAGGCTGGAAAACGCGATGAGAAAGCTCGCAGCGTGGTAAGCAAAGCAAATTTAACGAGGAAAAATGAATAAAAAAGAGTATTTAGAGGCCGTAGATACGCTAAACGCGTGGGCGAAGGCCTACTATACCGACGACGCGCCCATAGCCACCGACGAGGAGTACGACGAGCTTTATCATAAAGTGCTGGAATTTGAGAGAGCAAATCCCGGCGATATCTCGATTTTTAGCCCGACAAAGCGCGTGGGCGGCGAGGTTAGCGAGGGCTTTGTCAAGGCTCGCCACGGCGCTCGTATGTGGTCGATGGAGGATATTTTTAGTTTTGATGAGCTGCTGGCGTGGCTAAAGCGCGGCGATAAGGAGGGGCTAGAGTTTGCGCTTCAGCCTAAATTTGACGGCGCGAGCTTAAATTTACTCTACGAAAACGGCGCTCTCGTGCGAGCTATCACGCGCGGCGACGGCGTGATCGGCGAGGACGTAACCAGCAACGCCAAAGTCATCAAAAATATCCCGCTACAAATCGCCTATAAGGGCAGGATCGAGATCCGCGGCGAGGTCGTGATCGCTAAAAACGACTTTGACGAGATAAATTTCGCCCGCGCGCAAAGGGGCGAGCCGCAGCTATCAAATCCTAGAAATGCGGCTGCCGGCAGCTTGCGCCAGCTAGATAGCGCCGTGACGGCGTCGCGCAGGCTGAGGTTTAAGCCATGGGGCTACGGCGAGCAAAATTTGGGTCTTGAAACCTACTCGCAGATGATGGATTTTATCTATTCGCAGGGCTTTGAGCGAGAGGAGTTTTTTAAAATTTGCCGCACTGCCGAGCAGATCGAGGATGCGTATAAACAGCTCGTAGCACAGCGAGATAGCAAGCCTTTTATGATGGACGGCCTCGTGGTGCGCGTGCAGAGCATCGCGGCTAGCGAGGAGCTGGGCTACACGGAGAAATTTCCTAAATTTATGGTCGCGTATAAATTTCCCGCGATCGAAAAGACCACGCGGCTGCTTGACGTCGCGTTTCAGGTCGGGCGTAGCGGCGTCGTGACTCCGGTGGGCGTGCTTGAATCCGTAAATATCGACGGCGCGACCGTAAAGTCCGCCACGCTGCATAACTTCGACGAGATCGAGCGCTTAGGCGTGCAAAAGGGCGATTTTATCAGCATTATCCGCTCGGGCGACGTGATACCCAAGATCACCGGCGTTTTTAAACAGCGCAGAGACGGCTCGCAGACGCCTATCGAGCGGCCGCACGAGTGTCCTGTATGCGGGTCGATGCTGCTAGACGAGGGCGTTTTCGTCAAGTGTCAAAACCTCGAGTGCAAGGCTCGCGTGATAAATTCGCTCATACATTTTGCGAGCAAAAAGTGCCTAAACATCGACGGTCTAGGCGAAGCGATCGTAAATCAGCTTTTTGAAGCGGGTTTGGTTGCCAAAATCGCCGACATTTACGAGCTTACGGCGCAGGATTTGGCAAGTCTTGAGGGTTTTAAAGATAAAAAGATCGCAAATCTGCTCGGCGCCATCGAGGCTAGCCGCACGCCGGCTTTGCACAGCTTTATAGCGAGCCTTGGCATCGAGCATATCGGAGAGGTAGCGGCCAAAAAGATAGCGCAAATTTACCCGCAAAACTGGCGCGAGCTGAGCTTCGGCGAAGTCGCCGCGATCGAAGGATTCGGCGAGGCGATGGCGGAGAGTTACGCAGAGTTTATGCAGGTAAATAGGCAAAATTTGGACGAAATTTTGCGTTTTGTTAGCCCGCAAGCGCAAATTTACGAGACGAAACAAAGCGCAATAAGCGGTAAAACGTTCGTGATAACGGGCACGCTTAGCAAGAGCAGGGATGAATTTAAAAGGGTTTTGGAAGCAAACGGCGCGAAAGTAAGCGGCTCGGTGAGCAAAAAAACCGACTTCGTGCTTTACGGCGATGAGGCCGGCAGCAAGCTGGATAAAGCTAGAGAGCTGGGCGTCAAGGCGATAACCGAGGACGAGCTAAGGCGGATGATTGAGATTTGATCTGTTTACCGCGAGCCGCCTAAATATCAGCCGAAACAAAGCCGCCGAGCTCATAAAAAATGGCAAAATTTTGCTAAATGGCAAAATTTGTTATAAACCTAGCTTTGAGGTTGGCGAATCTGATAAATTTGACGGCTCAGACGGGCTAAATTTAGACGGTACGGCAAGCGTAAATTTAAATGACGGCAAAAATGACGGCGCCAAAAAGAGCGCGGTAGCGGAAGCTAAAAATTTACGTGACGCAAATTTAGCGGGTGCATTGGGGGCTGCGTGCGGAAAAGCTTGTAACGGCGAGCGAAATTTAAACCTAAACGGCGCAAAGATCGAGCTCGTCGGCGAAATCTACGTCGGACGCGGCGCGCTAAAGCTAAAAAGCTTTTTAGTAGCTTATCCGCTTGATGTGCGGGGCAAAAACGCCCTCGACGTCGGATCGAGCACGGGCGGCTTCGTGCAAATTTTGCTGCAAAACGGCGTAAAAAGCGTTACGGCGCTTGATGTGGGCAGCTCTCAGTTAGATGAGAGCCTGCGAGCCGATTTGCGCGTGATAGTAGCCGAAAATACCGATGTGCGCGAGTTTGCAGCGGGGCATCAAAGCTCGGCCAAAGATGCTAAATTTGACGACTCAGAGCAAAATTTAAAAACCCAAATCGAGCCGAATTTAAATCCCGCTAATTCAAATTTTGCCCAACAAGACGGATTTTTAAATGAGCCAAGCGGAGACGCTCTTGCGTCCTCAAATTTAACGCAGATTGGAGCCAAGACGGACGAGGCAAATTGGGCCGGCGTAAATTTAGCGCCGAAAACCCAAAGCGCCGAGCTTGACTCTCGCACCCCAAAAAACGTCGCGCCAAAATTTGATCTCATCACCTGCGACGTGAGCTTCATCTCGCTTAAAGAAATTTTGCCCTCTATCGACGCGCTAGCGGGCCAAAACTGCGACATTATCCTGCTTTTTAAGCCGCAGTTTGAGGTCGGCAGGACGGCCAAGCGAAATAAAAAAGGCGTCGTAACGGACGCAAAAGCCGTGCGCGAGTCGAGGGCTAAATTTGAGATTGCGGCGGCAAATTTGGGCTGGGTAATGCGCCAAACGCTCGAATGCGAGGTAAAAGGAAAGGAAGGAAATGCCGAATTTTTCTACGCTTTTAACAAAAGATAATATCACGGCCGTCGCGATCGGGCACTTTGACGGCGTGCATCGCGGCCACAAGCAGCTTTTAAAGCAGCTGGGCGAGTACGGCGGGCTAGTCGTGATCGACAAAAACAAGGCCAACATAACGCCCGGCCTAAAGCGCGCCGAATACTCTCGCTATCCGTGCTTTTTGTATGATTTTAATGAGATCAAAGGGCTTGGCGGCGACGAGTTTATCGCGCTTTTGAAGCGGGATTTTAAAAATCTGCAAAAAATCGTCGTTGGATTTGATTTTCGTTTCGGGCGAAACAGGGCGTGGGACAAGCATGATTTGCGGCGAATTTTTGACGGCGAGGTGGTCGTAGTAGACGAGGTTTGCTTCGAGGGTATGGGCGTGCACAGCTCAGCCATACGCGAGTATATCAAACAAGGTGAGATATACAAGGCAAACCGCCTGCTAGGCCGCGAATACTCGATCGAAGGTCGCGTGATAAAGGGGCAGGGTATCGGGTCGCGCGAGCTCGTACCGACGCTAAATTTAGACATCAAAAGCTACCTTTTGCCGCGCGAGGGCGTATATGCGACAAGGACTCGCATCGGCTACAAGACCTACGGCTCGGTTACATTTATCGGCAACCGCGTGAGCACGGACGGCAACTTTAGCGTCGAGACGCACGTGCTAAACGAAAATATCGAGGGTGCCCGCGACGTTGCGGTTTGCTTTATCAAGCGACTGCGCGACAACCGCAAATTTGAAAGCCTAGAGGAGCTAAAAGAGCAGATCGGGACCGACATCAAGCAGGCGATGGAGTTCGTCGGCGTGTGCGATCTCTACGTCGTTGGCGATGGTGTGGCGCAAAGGAGCGAGCCGTGAAAGACGAAATTTTTAAAGAGCCGATAAAAAAGCAGTTTGAATTTGACGCGAGCGTGGCGTCGGTGTTTGACGATATGATCGGGCGCTCGGTGCCGTATTATGCGGCTTCGCAAAAGCTGATCGCCGATTTTTTAGCGCAAATTTTACCGCAAGGAGCAAGCGCGATAGACCTTGGCTGCTCGACCGCCTCGACGCTGCTAGCCCTTTGGCGCAAAAGAAGCGATCTCGCGCTAAAAGGCGTGGATAATGCGCCTGCCATGCTACAAAACGCGTGCGCTAAGATAGAGGCCTACGGCGCTAGGATCGAGCTTGAGCTAGCAGACATTTTAGAGTGCGAATTTGACTCCCGCGACGCCGTTTTGATGAACTACACGCTGCAGTTTATCCGCCCGCCCAGGCGTCAGGATTTCGTAGCTAAAATTTACCGCGCGCTAAATGACGGCGGCGTGTTTGTTTTTAGCGAGAAGCTCATTTTTGAGGACAAGACGCTGAGCAAAAATATGATCGAAATCTACGAAAAATACAAGCTAGAGCAGGGCTACTCGCGCTACGAAATCGCGCAAAAACGCGAGGCGCTAGAAAACGTGCTCATACCATACACCGAAGCGGAAAATAGAAATTTGGCGCTTAGCGCGGGGTTTAGAAATGTGGAGTGTATGTTTAGATGGGCGAATTTTGCGACGTTTGTCGCTTTTAAATAACGGCTCGTCTTTTGAGCGCCTTTGAATGAGTTTGAAATTTTCGCCCTGCGGCAGACTATCTGTCTAGCCTTGGGACGAAAATTTCCGCACAACATTCAAATCCATCTCAAAATACTTCGCCTTGATGCTTTGCGGTCAAATTTGAAGTCAAATTTACAAATTTTATTCGCCGAGACCCGCACCCCGAAAATGCTAAATTTAAGTCCTCTGCACAAAGAAACCAAAACGGCAACATCAAATTTAACTAATCCAAATTTAGCGTCTTAAAGGCGCAGGTCTCGGTGCGTAAAATTTAGAAATATCTCCATACAAAAAATATGATTTTCGCTTCGCTTGTAAAAAATATATAAATTTTACCTTAAGAAATATTTTTCTAAGGCTAAAGTGTGTAAAATAGTCGCAAATTTTTGAAAAAGCTCGCAAAAAGAGTGAAATTTATACGCAAAATGCGGATTTTGAGAGTAAAATCAGAAAAATTCTTTGAAAGGAAGTTAAATGAAAACTACATCTTTGGCATTAGCCGGCTTGCTTTTCGCGTCTGCGCTGGGCGCAAAGGAGTTCGTATCTATCGGTACGGGAGCGATGACGGGTACGTATTATCCGGTGGGTGGAGCGATATGTCGCCTCGTAAACAAAGACCCGCAGATGAAATGCTCGGTGCAATCAACCGGCGGCTCGGTCTACAACGTAAATAACGTGCTAAAAAAAGAGCTAAATTTCGGTTTCGTCCAAAGCGACGTGGTTTATGATAAATTTAACGGCGTGGGCAAATTTGAAGGCAACGGCGATCAAAATCTACGCGCCGTCGTCTCGATCTACCCTGAGCTTCTCGCGTTCGTCGTCTCAAAATCAAGCGGTATCGGCTCGATAAACGACCTAGAGGGTAAAGCGATCAACGTCGGTAATCCCGGCAGCGGTAACGAAATGACCGCGCTTGGCGTGTTTAAGGCGTTTGGCTTTGACGAGAAAAAGCTAAAACATCACGGCGTACTCACTGCCGGCGAGTGTCCGCACGCGCTAAAAGATAAGAAAATCGACGGCTACTTTTACATGGTCGGTCACCCGACGGCTAACATCACCGATGCGGCAAACTCGCTGCCTATCGACATCGTAAATATCGAGGGCGAGCAAGTCGATAAGATGCTGGCTGCGATGCCGTATTTCGCCAAAGGTACGATACCAAAAGGCACTTATGAGGGCGTAGATCACGACGTAAACAGTATCGGCGTTAAAGCCGTCCTAGTCACGGATAAGGGCATGAGCGATACTGCGGTGGCTGCGGTCGTGAAGGCTATTTTGGATAACTTCGACGAGTACAAGAGCCTGCACCCAGCACTTGCAGCCGTTACCAAAGAGAGCCTGATAGAGGGGCTTTCCGCGCCTTTGCACCCTGCTGCCGAGGCTGAGTTTAAAAAGGCCGGCATAATAAAATAAACTAGCTAAGCCGTGCGGGTTAAATTTGACCTGCGCGGCTTGTTTTTTATTGAATTTGAGGGCTTACTTTTAGTTTTTTGAGGATTTAAAATTTGACGCTTTGCTAGCTTGTTTTTGGGCGGAGAGTTTGCTTTAGCTGCATCCAAGCGTCAAATTTTCGATTTGGCTCATACGCGCGTTTTGGGTTAGTTTTGCTTGCCGTTTGCAAAACCCCCATCTTTACGGCGCGAGGTTAAATTTGCCTGTAAATTTAAGGCTTAAGCAAAGCGGGCCAAATTTGAAAAATCAAAGTCCCGGTTTACGCGGGCAAAATCGCCGAATTTTAGAAAAATTTAAGAGGTCAGGAAAAGAGCAAATATGGATAAAAATTTAAACGATACACGAACAAATACCGAGTCGGCGCAGGAAAAGGAGGAATTCGTCGAGGTAAAGACGCGCGAGATAAACTCGAGCTTTTATATTTATTTTACGAGCATTATCTGCTTTGCGTGGTCGGTTTTTCAGCTCTATATCGCGTATTTTCCGATGAACACGACGATGTCGCGCTCGGCGCACCTTGCTTTTGCTATCTGTTTGCTGTTTTTGCTCTATCCGCTTAAAATTCATAAAAAAGCCCACTCTAGCCTGCCGTTTTACGACATAGCGCTTTGCGTTTTGGGTACGCTAGCCGCGCTCTATCCGCTCATAGAGTTTTACGCTCTAGCGCAGCGTCCCGGAGACTACACGAACTTTGATATAGCCGTATCCTGCGTCGCCGTGATCGTGCTGTTTGAGGCGGGCCGCAGGATCATCGGTCCGGCGCTTCCTATCATCGCCGCGATATTTTTGGCGTATGATTATTTCGGTCAATACATGCCGGACATCATCGCGCACCAGGGCGCTAGTCTAAACAAGCTCGCCGGCCACATGTATCTTACGACCGAGGGCGTTTTTGGCGTGCCGCTGGGCGTTAGCGTGAGTTTTATCTATCTTTTCGTCTTGTTCGGTTCGCTTTTGGAGCGCGCGGGAGCGGGGCAGTACTTTATAAATTTAGCCTTTGCGCTGCTTGGTAAATTTCGCGGCGGACCGGCGAAAGCTTCGGTTATCGCGTCAGGACTAACCGGCATGGTGAGCGGCAGCTCCACGGCAAACGTCGTAACGGTGGGTACGTTTACGATCCCGCTAATGAAAAAGGCAGGCCTAACTAGCACCAAAGCCGGCGCTATCGAGGTGGCCGCAGGCGTAAACGGTCAGCTGATGCCGCCTATCATGGGCGCGGCGGCCTTTATCATCGCCGAGTTTTTGGGGCTTAGCTACACAAACGTCATGATAGCGGCCGTGATTCCGGCATTCGTATGCTATTTGTCGCTGTTTTTCATCGTGCACCTTGAGAGTTGTAAGCTCGGGCTAAAAGGCATGGAGCAGGGCGCAGGCATATCTAAGCTTAAAATTTTCGTGAGCGGGTTGCACTATCTTATCCCTATTTTGGTTTTGCTCTATACATTATTAATCGCAAACGAATCCCCGATTTCGGCGGCTTTTAACGCTATTTGCGTGCTATTTTTGATCATCCTTTTTCAAGAGCCGGTCAGAAAGATAGCCCACGGCGAAGACGTCGGCAAAGAGGACTTCATCATAGGCTTTGCGGATATATTTTGGGCGATGGTGACTGCGGCTAAAAGCATGACTACGATCGCGATAGCTACGGGTCTAGCCGGCATCATCGTAGGCTCGATCTCGCTAACGGGCGTCGGTCAAGTGCTATCTGAAGTCGTGGAAAATTTAGCCGGAAACAACATCGTGCTTATACTCTTTCTCACTGCGATAATGTCGCTGATACTAGGCATGGGCTTGCCGACGACGGCAAACTACATCGTCGTTAGCTCGCTAGTAGCGCCTGTGATTTTGTTTTTGGCGCACAAAAACGGCTTTCTTATTCCCGCTATCGCCGTGCATCTTTTCGTCTTTTACTTTGGTATCCTGGCAGACGACACGCCTCCGGTCGGTATCGCGGCATACGCTGCGGCCGGCATCGCCAAGGCAAATCCCGTAACCGTTGGCGTGCAGGGCTTTTTCTACGACCTGCGCACGACGATTTTGCCGTTTTCGTTCGTGTTTAACAACAAGCTGCTTTTGATAGAGAGCGTAAACGCCGCCAACCCTAACGACGCTAAAGGCATAGTGTGGATAACAAATCCGCTCGAGATGGCGCTGATTTTTGGTACGGCGCTAGTGGGTATGTTTGCCTTTTCTTCGGCGCTTCAGGGGTATTTCGTTAAACGCGTAAGCATGCTCGAGCGTGCGCTGCTTTTATTCGTAGTGCCGCTAACCTTGGTGCCAAATATGTGCGCTAAATACATCCCGTTTATCGCGAACGAATACGTTTCTTACGCGATCGGCGTTTCGCTTTACGCGGCGTTATTTGCGTTTCAATGGATACAAAATAAAGCGGAAAAGAGAGCCGGCGTAGGCGTTTAAAGCCTTCGCTTTTTTATTCTGCGACCGTTGCTATATCTTAAAATTTAGCCTAGTTTTTTGTTTTGCATTTTGTAAATTTAAGTTGGCGTTGTAGTGGGAAAGAAAGATAAAATCGGGTCAAATTTGATTGCTAAATTTAACCCGAGTAAGGAAAATTAAAGTCTTTT
The DNA here is from genome assembly GCA_963519525.1 of uncultured Campylobacter sp. Lineage (GTDB taxonomy): Bacteria > Campylobacterota > Campylobacteria > Campylobacterales > Campylobacteraceae > Campylobacter_A. The sequence goes on along the minus strand of CAUQOI010000002.1, from coordinate 4,594 downwards.
TGAGCGTTTTAGATCGCTTGCAAATTGGCATCCGAGGCTATCGCCTATCTTGCACGCTTTTTCAAAAAGCGCATATGCCTCTTTAAATTTTTTCTCCTCTAGCAGATACGATCCCGCAGTCGCGCATGAAAAGCCGTCGCCAAGCTCGCAGCCTTTATTTAGCAGCGCGCGCGCCTTTTCTTTGTCGCTAGACACGTATATCCCGCCGGCACCCGAGCAAGCCTCTTTTGAGCCTAGTTCACAGCCTTTTTCGTATAGCTCAAGCGCCTTTTTACTGTCCGGCAAAATGTCCTTGCCCAGCTGATAAAGCGCGCCTAGTTTTGCGCAGGCTAGGCCGTTGTTAGCGTCGCAGGCGGCCGCAAATTTTTCGCGAGCCGTTACGAAATTAGAGCTCTCGTAGGCTTTGACGCCGTCCTCAAAATCGCCGCCCAAAGCAAAAACCGCGGCAACTAGCATTAGAAGTTTTTTCATTATCTCCCTTTAAATTAAAAATATTCTATTTTAGCATATTTAAAATTATTTTTTGTTTAGCCGTTGTTCCCGCGTTTTGAAATCAGGCATCAGCCCTGCGATGAAGTCATAAAAGCTTTTTTGATGGTGTGGGTAGATGAGATGGGTTAGTTCGTGAAGCACGACGTATTCGACTAGCTCGGGGGCTTTTTCGATCAAATTTAGGCTTAAATTTATATAGCCTTTGCGCGAGTTGCAGCTACCCCAGCGAGTGGTCATTTTGCGCACGACGACGCGGTTTATTTTGCGGTTTACGGCTGGAGCGAATTTAGCTATAAAATGCCCGTAAATACGCCTTGCAAAGGCTTTTTTGTAGCTTTCTAGCGCAGTTAAACTCGGAGCGTAAATTTCGCCGTCAAATTTACGTCCGTCCGCGCTAGCAAATTTAACCTCGCTAGGCTGCGCGTTAAATTTAAACCCGTCAAATTTGCCCTCAAATTTAGCGCCGTAAAGGTGCGGGTCTAGCCCGTCCGAGCTTAAATTTAAATCGCTAAAAATCTCCGAATCGCCTGCAAAGCGTATCAAATTTACGCCCTTTAAATTTGGTTCTAGCACGATGCGGTAAACCTCGCCCAGTAGCCTAAACTCGTCCTCGCGCGGTAAATTTGCTAGCGTTTTTTCGTGAGCGGATTTTAGCCAGTCGTAGTGTTTTTGCACGAACTCTAGCGCATATTTTTGCGCGGCGTAAAAGGGCAGCGAGACCGAGATTTCGCCTGATTTGGCGACCTTTAGGCGGGTTGTTTTTACGCCTTTTTTAAAATTTAGCGCGACGTCAAATTCGCCGCATTTTACGCAAACGGTTTTTACACGAGGCGTTTTGATTGCCATTTTCTGCTTCTCCAGCGCCACGTATTAACAAGACCGCGCAGCCACTCGTCGGCGGTAAATCCGATCCAAACGCCGATGATCCCCATGCCCTGCACTATGCCTAGATAGTACCCCAGCGGCAGGCTCACGCCCCACATAAACACCGCGCCCGTCATCAGCGGAAATTTAGCATCCCCGCTCGCGCGCAGAGCGTTTACGATTACGATGTTAAACGTTCGTCCCGTCTCAAGCGCGATAGAAAGGGTAAAAAGCGGCAGCATGACGGCCTTTAGCTCCTCGGTTAAATTTAACCGCTCCATGATCTCAAATTTGGCAAAATACGCCGCTAAAACGACCGCGAGCGTCGCGATAAAGCCGATGCGAAGCGCGCGGAAAGTGCGCGAGTATGCCTCGTCAAACCTCATCGCGCCGACTAGGTGGCCGACGATGACCTCGTTTGCCACGCTGATGCTGGCTCCGCAAAGCAGGATTAAAAGCGTGATCTGAAAGTAAATTGTTTGCACGTTTAGGCTGGCCTCGCCCATGCTCGCTACAAAGCCGAAAGCCACCATATACTGCGCCATCCAGAGCAAATTTTCGCCGGCACTCGGAAGCCCGACGGATAAAATTTTACGCAAGATCGCAAACGGCAGGCTAAATAGACGTTTAAAGAAAATTTTGACTTTGGCGTAGCGAGTCAGTATCAAAAATAGTACGATAACGCCCACTAGACGCCCCACGACGGTCGAAACCGCAACGCCGTAGAGGCCGTAGTTTGGCAGTCCTAGCCAGCCAAAAAGCGCGATGGCGTTGCCGCAAAGGGTGATGACGTTCATGAGTAGGGAAACTAGCATAACGGCGGTGGCGAAGTTGTAGACGCGAAGCACGGCTGCTAGCACCATGCCGATACCGTCAAAAGCAAGCGCTACGCCTAGCATGTGCAGGTAGCCAAAACTCTCCTGTCTAAGTTGCTGCGGGACGTTTAAAAGCTCTAAAATTTCAAATCCGAAAAAGTAAATAAAAACCGCGCTGCCAAGCCCGATGATCGTGTTAAACGTGATGCTGGCGTGTACGACGCGTTTGGCTAGGTTGTGATTTCGCGCGCCTAGAGCCTGCGCGACCACGACCGAACAGCCCACGCTAAGGAAGCTAAAAATGGTCATAAAAAGATCCATTATCTGGTTGCCAGCACCCATGGCGCCGACTAGATGGACGCTGACTTTCGTCACCATGTAGGTGTTTATGATGAGCGTAACGAAGTGCAAAAACATATCTAAAAATATCGGGATAGTGAGCTTTTTGAGCGATAAATTCATAAATTCTCTTTTGTAACGTGGATTTTAGATAACTCGCGATTATATCCAAATATAAATTTAAAGCGTTTTAAGGCGGAGCGGCGTGCTTTGCGGGCGAGCGGGCATAATCTTTTTATTAGCTTAATCAAGTATAATTGAGAAAATTTAATCTAAACGGATATCAAATGCACAAAACAAATTTCACGTCACGCTGGGCGTTTATCATCGCTTGCGTGGGCTCGGCTATCGGTATGGCCAACGTCTGGGGATTTCCTTATAAGGTCGGTACGAACGGCGGCGGCGCGTTTTTGCTCGTTTATCTGTTTTTTGTCGCGATATTTTCCTATGTCGGACTTTCTGCTGAGTACGCTATCGGCAGACGCGCCAAAACCGGTACGCTAGGCTCATACGAATACGCGTGGAAGAGCCGAAACTGGGGCACTTTCGGTAAAATTTTAGGCTGGATACCGCTGGCTGGCTCGATGTGTATCGCTATCGGCTACGCAGTCATCATCGCGTACGTTTTAAAGGCGCTATTTCAGGCGATCACGGGCTCGCTGATGACCGTGGATACGAACATTTGGTTTGAGTCATTTGCGCTTTCGTCCTACTCGGTCGTGCCGTTTCACTTTATCGTCGTTGCGGGCACGCTATTTACGCTATTTTTCGGCGCGCACAGTATCGAAAAGACAAACAAAATCATGATGCCGCTTTTTTTCGTGCTATTTTTTATCCTAGCTATCAGGGTGGCGTTTTTAGACGGAGCGTTTGGCGGGTATAAATTCGTCTTTCACAGCGACTGGGGCAAGCTAGCAGATCCTATGGTGTGGGTTGCGGCGATGGGGCAGGCGTTTTTCTCGCTATCTATCACGGGCTCGGGCATGATCGTCTACGGCGCATATCTATCGAAGGACGAAGACGTCGTAGATAGCGCGCAAAAGACGGCGATCTTTGATACGATCGCGGCGATGACGGCGGCGCTTGTTATGCTGCCTGCGGTATTTGCTTACGGCATGGATCCTGCGGCGGGACCCGGGTTACTTTTCGTAACGCTGCCTAAAATTTTACAAGACATGCCGGGCGGTCAAATTTTCGCGATTATTTTATTTACGGCGGTGATTTTCGGCGGCGTAACCTCTCTGCAAAATATGTTCGAAGCAGTCGCCGAATCGATAATGCACAAATTTCCTAAGCTAAAGCGCGGCGTCGTGCTGATCGCGCTTTGCATAATATGCTTTGGTATCGGCGTAAATATGGAAGCCATAACTAGCTGGGGGCCGTGGATGGACTTTGTCTCGATCTACATCATCCCTATCGGCGCGGTGATAGGCGCGGTGTCGTGGTTTTGGGTTATCAAAAAAGAAGAGATCATGGACGAGATCAACACGGGCGCGGCAAAAAAGCAAGGCGCGTTTTGGTATTTTACGGGCAGATATATATACGTGCCGATGGCGCTTACGCTTTGTATCATCGCACTTAGCATGCATATATCGTTTTAAAGGGGAAGATAGTGGAAAAATATACATTTTCGGATTTAGCGTATGATGTTTTAAATAATAGCCGTGAGCCGCTTAAGTCTCAAGAAATTTGGCAAAAAGCAGTTGAATTAGGTTTTGATAAGAAGCTGAATTCTGGCGGTATAACACCTAAGGATAGTTTGGCCGCACTGCTTTATACTAATGTGAAAAAACAAGATTCAAAATTTATTGCACTTTCTCGTCAGCCGACGAGATTTGGACTAAAGGGGCGTAAATATCAAGAAATTGCAGAATCAAAAAAAGAAATTGATTCGGAAAATTGTGTAGCATTGGAGCAAAAGGTAAAAAAAGAGAAATTTAAAGAACGAGATTTGCATCCTTTGCTTGTAAAATTCTTGCTTGAAAGCCCATTGTTTGATGTATATGCTAAAACTATCTATCACGAAAAAAGTATCAAGGAAAAGGGTGGTCAAAATGAATGGCTGCATCCAGATGTAGTTGGTG
>CAUQOI010000001.1:0-46700 GCA_963519525.1 uncultured Campylobacter sp. | reverse complement strand
TATTTATAAAATACGACCTCCCTAATGCTCCTACTAAGGATCAGCTAAAGGAGGCGTATGATGAGTGCTACGATGAATATGCGCTTAGCATCATATTAGCTTATAGTATAGACGACAACGGGACTTATAGCTTAAAATATGAAAATTTAACAAAAAACGTGTTACAAAAATACTGCTCCGAGAAAAATTCTACCTTTAGCGACGTAAGGACTTTCATAACTTGGGCAAATGAGTATAAAAAAGCGGATGCAATAGAATATATATTATTTGACAAAAAAGATAAGGTAATTTTTAAAAACAATACAACCCAATACACAATTAAACCGTACAAGGGGCTAACCTCCGACGAGATAAAGGCTATAGTGGAAAGCAGGTAAAGGTGATTTACGTAGATAGCAACCGAAGTAAATCTAGCCCAAACTCAAATTTGAAGTAAGATAATCTCGTCGTAAAGACGAAGCCAAAATATAAATTCGGACGAATGAAATTTTAGCTCGCGGCGGCGCAAATTTAAAATTTAAGCGGGCGAAATTTGACGAGACCGTACGTAAATTTGCCCCTCAAATTTCAAATTTGACAGGGTCCTTGCTAGCTTCTAAAAAACGCGATCGCCGCTTAGCGAGGTTAAATTTGGCATTGCGCGGTGGTTAGGCTTTAAACTACGGCATTTAAAGCGACCGCGAAAACCGCCCGAGATAAAAGGCAAATTTAAAAGCGGCGCGTTAGAGTAAATTTGCGCCTAGCGCTCGCCTCACGCCAGAAGCTTCGCCGTCCGCCCGTTTTTTCGCACTTCTTTGAAAAATATCCGCAGCGCCTTTTGCTCTTTAGCGCCGATTTCGTAGCTGATAAATTTGAGATACCATTTGATATCATCCGCGCTGATGCCCCTAGTTTGGGCGTATTTGGTGAGGATGTAGTTTGGGATTTTGACATTTGCTCGCAAAAACTCGCGCGCCAGCCGCTCATACGCGCCGCGCCCCTTCACGCAGGAAAATCGCCCGAAAACAAACGGCAACCCCGTCCGCTCGCGCCACGCTCGCCCAAGGTCGTAAAACGCCTCCTCGCCCTCCCGCAGATACGCCTTTAGCGCGCGGTCGCCGATAAGCACCTCGCCCTCAAGCCCCAGCACTCCGGCTAGCGCGTTTGAGCTCGCAGACGCGGGATCCGGGCGCGCAGCGGTGTCCTTTCGCACGAGCACGCTTTTGACGTCACCCTTGGCTACGATGCCAAGACTCACCTTTTTGTAGCGTTTTTTGCGGCTTTCGATGCTTGATATCACGGCGGCGTCGATCCTGCGGCAGCGCAGATCGCGGTTTAGTTTGCTAGGCACCCCTTTTTTAAATTCGATGATTTTTTTATCCTGCGAGCTTAGTCGCGAGCGCTTTAAAAATACGTGAAAAGGAAGCAAATTTAGATAATCAATCTTGCCAAAAATCATAAAAACTCCGAATTTATAAGGATTTGCGCCGTTTTAAAATGCGGCGAAACGAGCTAAATTTAAAACCAAAAACCTAGTCTATAAAAATCAATTTTCATAAAATCCAAATCATAGCCTGCGTCAAAAATACGGGCTGCGAGCCTTGAAATGATAGCGCAAATTTGATCGACTCGCGCCGGAAAATACGCCCGCGACGAAACAAAGCACCAAAAAGGCGCGGGTCCGGCCGCCTAGAAATCGCCCAAAAATGCGGCAATGAAAAACCGCCAAAACGCGCCGAGCTTACCATCTAGCTTTAGTTCCAAAGCTATCTTTTAAGGCTAAATTTGAAAAGCGGCGACTCCGTGCAGGAAATCGCCGCTAACGGTGCAAATTTGAGCTCAAGGCTGGGCTATTTGCTTCGCTAAATTTGGTATTCGTGCTCTTCAAGCTCGTCGTTTAAGAGCTTCGTAAATCTCGCCGCATGCGCCTCTATCGCGCTATCGGGCACGCCCGGCTCCACGCCGCAGCTAGCAAAAATGCGCCCGTAAACGAGCTCGCAAAAATCCGCGCAGCACTGAAGCGGCAGCAAAATCTCGTTTAGGCTAAATTTGATCGCGCCGTGCTTGGAGTATTCGCCTAGTCCGCCGCCCGCGCTCACGGCGATTTGCAGCTGTTTGCCCGCGATCTTCGCGCCCTGCCCGTAGGCAAAGCCGCGGCTGAGCACGTAGTCGATGTAGGCCTTTAGCATCGAAGGCACGTTAAAGCCCATCATCGGAAACAAAAACACGATGCGATCGGCGCGTAAAAACGCCTCCTGCTCCGCCGCAACGTCGATTTTCAGGGTGTCGGTGCCGTATAGTCCCTCTAGGTGGCGAACCTCGGCGCCCGCACTCTTGGCGGCGTTTGCCAGAGCCTTGTTTAGGCGAGAGGCGGCGAAATTTGGATGGGATAAAACTACTAGCGTTTTCATTTTGGCTCCTTTTTTGATAAATTTTAGAGCGTTTGCACTTTTGGGGCGTTAAATTTAAGCTTACCTGCGCAAATCAAGCTCGCTGCGGCGCGGTTTCAGACTCGAACCTAGCCGCCAAAATCGCGCTAAATTTGATCCAAACCCTAAATTTTGCTCCAAATCGCAAAAGTCTTATTTTTGAGAAATTATATCATCAAAAGCCTAAAAACGGGTTAAGGCTAGCGGTAACGGCGCGTAAAATATACGAAAGTAAATGCGGCGTAATTTGATTAAATTTTCGGCTTTTGTGTGTTTTATTACGGACGGGAGCTCCGCGCGGGGTAAATTTGACTCGCGTTCGCGCATCCGCGTCGCAGCAGCATACTCTCAAATTTAGAGCATACGAGCTTTAGATAGTTAAATTTTAAAAGCTACCGCGTCTAAACCCACAAATTTAACCTAAAACTTACCGTACGAAAGGCAAAAACTCAAGACAAAATCTCAAATTTTACCCGCTCGTTTTCCTCCGCAAGGTCGGTAAAAACGGCGATCAGATCGTCTGCGTAACCTCCTAGCGCGGCAAGAGAGGAGTGATTTTTTAGTTTGATTTGCGTAGGTTCGTTTATTTCGCCGAGCGCGTCGTAAAGCGCGTCGAGGTTTTTTATCTCGGGACCCAGGCCGAATTTTCGCGCCAGATACTCAAAGGCCGCCGTTTTCTCGCGCATTTTTGCGCCGTTTAGAGTTATGATTTTCACTGCCGCCTCCGCTCATAAAGTAGATAAAAGTTCTCGTAATGATCTGGCGTGTAGTAGATCAGCCCGTCGCTAGAAAACACGATACGCTCGGCTCCGCGTCGCCCTCCGCGGTATCCGACATCGCACTCAAACCACTTGCGCCCGTTAGCCTCTGGCAGCTTTTTTTCTCTGTTTGAAAAGCGGTCGCCGCCGATGCTTTTTTTGTCCGTGACCTGCCACAGATTGCCGCTTTTGGCGTCCCATCCGAGCGCGATCGCCTCTTTTTTGGTGATGAAGTTTTGCGGCAACCCGCCGAATCTATAAATATACGCCGCAACCTCGTCTTTTGAGGTGTAGACGCCGTCTTTTACGACGTTTACGCTCGGCGCGGCGGCTATATTTTTCTCTGCGTCGCCGCCTCTAAATTCGCTTTGCGGTTGATTTTGACCAGGCGCGGCCGAATTATCCGGGACGATAAATTTAAACAGCGCCGCGAGCAACAAAACAGCTAGCGGCAAGATGACGTTTCTAATGAGTTGTTTGTTCAAAAAAGACCTTTTGGAATAAATTTGAAGCGCTTGCTTCGGGGTTAAATTTGCCGTCGAATTTTACAGGCTAAATCTAAATTTGACGATTTGGCGCCGTAAGGACGGGAATAAATTTACTCTCCCGTCAAACGTTTGCGTCAAATTTAGCGCGCTAGAAAGCCAAATTTGACCACATAGATCGCAGTCAAATTTGATAAATCCGCAGAAAAACGCAGGCTAAATTTAGCGCTCTAGAAGCCAAATTTAAAGCGTATTAAACACCCTATCGCCCGCATCGCCAAGACCAGGCACGATGTAGTTTTTCTCGTTTAGCCGCTCGTCTATCGCGGCGGTATAAACCTCAACGTCCGGATAAACTTCGCTAAATCGCTTTAGTCCCTCTGGAGCGGCGATGATGGAGATAAATTTGATCTGCCCTATGCCGTTCTCGCGTAAAAACTTAACCGCGTCGATAGCCGTACCGCCGGTGGCAAACATCGGATCGATGATGATGGCTAGGCGGTTTTTGGCGTCGCGAGGCAGCTTGGCGTAGAAAAACTCCACCTCTGCGGTCTTTTCGTTTCGCTGAAAGCCCAAAAAGCCGACGCTAGCATCGGGGATGATCGTAAATACGCTATCTAGCATACCCAGAGCCGCACGCAAAATCGGGCAAATCATTACCTTGGTCGCGAGCTTTTTGGCATGGGCCTGGGCGACCGGAGTCTGCACGCTCACGTCGCGCAGCGCCAGATCCCTAGTCGCCTCAAATATCATCAGGTGGCTGATCTCGTCCACGAGCATCCTAAACTGAAACGGCTCAGTGTTTTTATCCCTTAAAATCGCTAGTTTGTGCTCGATGAGCGGATGAGAGATGAGCCTGACGTTTTTCATTTACAGACCCTTTGCTAGCTTTTCGGTATAGGCTTTTACGTCAAAATCCTTCACTCTAGCTATGCCGTCATCGACCGCGGCCTGGGCTACCGCAGGAGCCACGGCTAAAAGCACGCGATTGTCAAACGGTTTTGGTATGATGTAATCTTTGCCGAATTTTAGCTCTTTTACGCCAAACGCCTCGCAAACCTCCGCAGGCACGGGCTCTTTAGCCAAATTTGCAAGCGCGCGCGCCGCAGCCATTTTCATATTTTCGGTTATTTTTTTGGCTCTGACGTCAAGCGCGCCACGGAATATAAACGGAAAGCCAAGAACGTTATTTACTTGGTTTGGATAGTCGCTACGGCCGGTACCCATCATAACGTCGTTTCGCACGCTAGCGACGTCTTCGGGGAAGATTTCCGGAGTCGGGTTAGCAAGCGCGAAAATAATCGGCTCGTCATTCATCGACGCGACCATTTCCTTCGTCACGACGCCGGGCTTACTGAGACCTAGGAACATATCCGCGCCCTTCATCGCGTCCGCTAGCGTTCTATCTGCGGTTTCAAGGGCGAATTCGACCTTTTCCGGAGTTAGATCGGTGCGGCCTTTATGGATCACGCCTTTGCTGTCGATCATTACGATATTTTTCGCGCCCAGAGCCTTGTACATCTTCGCGCATGCGATACCCGCCGCGCCCGCGCCGCTAACTACGATTTTGATTTTAGAGATATCTTTGCCAGAAATTTCCATCGCGTTTATCATGCCCGCACTCGTTATCATCGCCGTGCCGTGCTGATCGTCGTGCATGACCGGGATATCGACTGCCTCTTGTAGCTTGCGCTCGATCTCAAAGCACTTCGGCGCGCGGATATCTTCTAAATTTATACCGCCAAACGTCGGGGCTAGAGCCTTGCAGATCTCTACGATCTTGTCCGGATCATGCTCGTCTAGCTCGATGTCAAAAGCGTCTACGTTTGCGAATTTTTTAAACAAAACCGCCTTGCCCTCCATCACGGGTTTGCCCGCTACCGCGCCGATATCGCCTAGACCGAGCACGGCCGTACCGTCGGTGATGACGGCTACTAAATTTGCTTTGTTGGTGTATTTGTAGGCTAGTTCATTGTCGGCCTCGATCTCTTTACACGGTACCGCAACGCCCGGCGTATACGCCATAGATAGGTCTTTAGCCGTGGCGCACGGGGTTTTTACTTTTATCTCTATCTTTCCGCCCTCGTGATACGCGAGCGCCTCTTCGTTAGTTACGTGTGTCATTTGTTCTCCTTTAAAATATTTCTTATTCGTTTTTTCGTCTCGTCCGCGCCCAAAACTTCGAGCACCTCAAATATCCCGGGGCTTACACTATTTCCAGTTAGCGCGACGCGAAGCGCCTGAGCTAGGTCTTTTAGCTTTAAGCCGTTTGCTTCTAAAAATTTAGCCGTCATCTCCTCGTAGCCCTTAGCGTCTAAATTTTCGCCTAAAATTTCGGCAAATTTAGCCAAATTTTCCTTACTTTCGGGCGTGATAAATTTAACATACGCTTTCTCGTCGTATGCGCTTGGAGCGTTTATTATCGTCCTTGCGCTTTGGCTCATTTCAACTAGCGTTTTTGAGCGCTCGCGCAGAGAATTTAACAGCACCTCACCCTTTGGCATCGCTTTAAAATCTATATCAAATTCAAGCATCTCGCTTGCCAGCCTCTCGTACGGCAGCGTCTTGATATAGTGGGCGTTTAGCCACTCTAGCTTGCTTGCGTTATAGGTGCTTGAGCTCTTGTTTATATCGTGCGGATCGAAATACTTTAGCATATCGTCTATACCGAAAATTTCGTCGTTTCCGTGGCTCCAGCCTAGGCGCACGAGAAAATTTAAAAGGGCTTCCGGAAGATAACCCATGCGCTTATACTCCATCACGTCGGTCGCGCCGTGGCGTTTGCTTAGTTTGCTGCCGTCTTCGCCGTTTATCATCGCGACGTGGTAAAATTTCGGCGCTTTAAAGCCTAGAGCGTCGTAGAGCACGATTTGTTTCGGGGTATTTGAGAGGTGATCGTCTCCGCGGATGACGTCGGTTACGCCCATCAGCGCGTCGTCTATCACGACCGTGAAGTTATACGTCGGCGTGCCGTCGCTACGCGCGATGATAAAATCATCCAGGATATCCTCGACTCTAAATTTGACCTCGCCTTTTATGCCGTCGTCGATCACGATCTCGCCGCTTAGAGGCGCTTTGATGCGGATGACGGGCTCGACTCCCGCAGGTGGAGTACCCGTAAATTCGCGGTAGCGATTATCGTATTTGGGCCTCTCTTTTCTCGCTTCTTGCTCGGCGCGCAAAGCGTCTAGCTCGTCTTTGCTCATGTAGCATTTATAGGCTTTGCCCTCGGCTAGCAGCTTGTTTACGTACTCTTTATAAACGTCGAATCTACGCGACTGATACGTCACCTCGCCGTCGTGATCCAGCCCGCACCAGGCAAAGGCCTCTTTTATCGCTTGCGTTGCTTCTTCGGAGTTGCGTTTTAGGTCGGTATCTTCGATGCGTAGCAGAAATTTTCCGCCGTTTGCTCTAGCGTATAAGTAATTATAAAGCGCCGTCCTAAGCCCGCCGATATGTAGATATCCGGTCGGAGAGGGGGCAAATCTAGTTACTATTTGTGAATTTTGCATTAAATTTTACCTTGTATAGCTTGCGCTTAAATTTAAAATGTTATAATGCTCAAATTATATTTACTTTAGACTTAAACAAAGGTTTTATATGTTAAAAAAGATCTCATTCGCCGCGTTTTTTCTCAGTTTTTGTATGGCTAACGCGAGCCAGATCTCAAACGGCATCGCCGTCATCATCGAAAACGAACCCATCACCGTAAACGAAGTGCGAAAAGCCGCCGCGCAGCTGCAAACAAGCGAAGCAAACGCGCTAAATTTACTGATCCGCGATAGACTCGAAACCGCGCAGATCAAAAATCTAAAAATCGAAGCCAGCGACTACGAGCTAAATCAAAGATTGCAAAAGATCGCAAGCGAGAGCGGTATGAGCGCCTCAGATCTACGCTCGGCCGTGCTATCGAAGGGCGGCGACTACGCGCAGTTTAAAGACGACGTCGCAAAGACCATAAAACAAGAAAAGCTGTATCAAAGCATATTTGCCGACGCCAAAATCAACATTTCAGAAAATGCCGCGAGAGCGTATTTCGAGCAAAATCGCGACCTTTTCGCGCACTTTACCGACGTGAGCGTGACTAGATACGTGGCGCCTTCGATGCAGCTTTTAGAGGCCGCCAGACACAGCTCCCCGATGAACACCAACCACAGCGTGCACATGGACGTGCTAGATCTAAAAAGCGAGCAGATCCCGCCTCAACTACGAACGATATTTCAGCAGACCCCGGACGGCACTTTCACACAGATTTTTCAGACTCCAGAGGGTTTTGAGATGTTTTACGTAGCGTCTAAAAAGGGGCAAACGATGCCTGAATTTGACGAAGTCAGAGACGAAGCGATGAACGCGCTTTATAAACTCGAGCAAGACCGTGTCATCGGCGAATACTTCAACAAACTCCGCGCCAAAGCTAACGTCAAATATCTACGATAAACTCAAATTTAAGCCGATTTGATTCGGCTTAAATTCTTTTATTTTCGGCCAAATTTGACCTATTTTTCTTTAAATTTATTTGCTTACTTGCCCAAACCAGCACCTTTACGGTGTAAATTTCGCTAAAATTCGCTCCAAACGTAAAATCCTAAAAAGGCAAAATTTGAACATAAACGAAGCCATAGAGGCAACTAGAAAAAAGCAAAAAGAGTGCAGACGTGCGTTTGTAAAGTATCTATTTTTGGGGATCTTTTTTATAGCCATATTGCCGCTTAGCGGGATTTTCGTAGCGGAAAAAATTTTTAGAAGCGAATTAGGCGTAATATTTATCATCATCGGTTATATTCCAATTTTTATCGTCTCATGGGTGACAACTTGGTCTAATGTAATTGAACCATTATGGGTTTACGAGGAATTTTACAAAGATGTTTATATTCGTACCATTATTTCAGATATAAACCAGGCTTTTAGTTATGAACCGTCGGCGGGGATTAGCCGTGAGGAATTTAAAAAGATAGGCATATATGTGCAAAATAAATTCCGCGCCGAAGATCAAATCAGCGGCATTTATAACGGCGTTAAATTTAGCTTAAGCGAAGCAATAAGGATACCGGGCGGAACTATCGTCGCCGGCACCGGCTGCTCTCCGGAAATAGCCTCAGTCCTTTTTGTCGCTACGGCTTTCTATACAATATATAGCAATGCCCAAGCCTTTAGCGGCTCGGTCTTAGTCTGCGAGTTTTACAAGAAATTTAGCGGGCAAACGATAGTCGCGAGCCGCACGCTAAATACTAAATTTTTAGGCGAAAAAGAGCAGATGGACGATACTCTTTTTAACGATGAATTTAGAGTTTTTACGGACGACAAGGTCGAAGCAAGATATCTTTTGACGCCCGCATTCATGAAGCGCTTGCGAGAGTTAAAGATAAAATTTGCGGGAGAGATGGGCGTGAGTGCGGCGTTTATGGACGATAAATTTTATCTATTTTTAAACGGAGCGAAAAATAGATTTGAAACTACGCCGTTTTCGCTACCGCCTAGCCTTTATGACGTAAAGCAGATAAAAAAGGAAATTTCAGAGCTTTTATCTATCATAGACGAGTTAAATTTGAATCTTGATATTTTTAAGTGAGGGCAAATTTAACGGCTGGGGTTTTTACAACTAAATTAGCATTTTTGCGGTGCGGGTTTTGCATTAAAGCCTCGCGCGCATAAAACAAATCTCACTTTTTCCCGCTAAATTTATCGTAAATTTGACCCAGTTTTGAGCGTTTTTTACGCGCTTGCAGCTCTTTTAGGAAGTTTTTATTGCCCCTTTGTACGGCGGCGGCAAACTGAAACGAAGTGATCTTATACTCGCCCGAAACCCTAAATATCTCAAAAATCTGACGCCCAAATATCTCCCACGTCTCGACGCCGGACGCGGTGTAAACCATGTGCGCGTGGCACTCGGCGCTGATGCCCTCCTGCGCGGGCAATAGCTCAAAGTTGCTAAGCGAAGTGTAGGTCTGCGCGTCCTCGAGCAGCTGCTGCCACGACGTCACGAACTCGTCCGCGCTCACGAGCGCGCCGCGCATGCCGTTTAGGCTCGAGTGATCGACGAATACGACGTCGGCGAAGCACTCGCGCACGCGCTGGGTTTGCTTGCGATCAGCGGCGTTGATCATTTTTATGATGAGCTCCTCGGTGATCTCTTTTTGATTCATCTTGCATCCTTTGATTATTTTTGTATATTTTAGCTATTTTAGGCTAAATTTGAAGCATGAAAGCAGACCGTAAAACAAAGAAAATTTGAGGATTTTGCACGGCGAGCGGTAAATTTGACTAGATCTTAAATTTGATCAAATGCAGGCAAATTTGACCAGCCTTTGCCCGCAAACCCCGATCTAAATTTGACAAATTTGACCGCTCCAAGCGATCAAATTTAAGATAAAATTTACAGTATAAATCCGCTGCCGATAACCAGCTCGCCTCTGTAAAATACCGCGAGCTGCCCGCTAGCCACGCCAAACGCGCTCTGTTTTAGCTCGACCTCGGCGGTGCCGCCATCTAGCACTTTTACGCGCGCGTTTAGCCCGATACTGCGGTAGCGAACCTTGACGTCGCAGTCAAACTCGCTCTCGTCCGTGAACAAATTTAGGCTATTTACCGCGATTTTACCGCGCTCAAGCTCCTCTTTGCTACCTACGACGATGCGGTTATTTGCCGCGTCGATAGCGAGCACGAAATGCGGCTCGTGCGCCCCAAACACCTCAAAACCGCGCCTCTTGCCGATCGTGTAGTGCATATAGCCGTTATGTCGCCCGATCACCCTGCCCACGCTATCGACCACGTCGCCCGGCAGGTCGGTCTCGTAGTGCTTGTTTAGCACCTCGATATAGGTGTCTTCGACGAAGCAAATCTCGCTACTCTCGGCCTGCTCGCCGTACTCGCGAAAGCTCGGCAGAGATTTTGCCAGCTCTTTTATATCTTTTTTAAATTTGTCTCCGAGCGGGAAAATCATATCGGCGATTATCTCCTTTGGCACCTGCGCGACGAAGTAGCTCTGGTCTTTGCTAGGATCGGCGGCGACTCTGATGAGGCCGTCTTGAACGCGGATGTAGTGGCCGGTGGCGAGCTTTTCGCAGCCGATACTTTTGGCGAATTTTAACAGCTCGCCGAATTTTATAAAGCGGTTGCAAAGCGCGCACGGATTTGGCGTGCGACCCTCTTTATAAGCGCCGACAAACGGCGTATAGACGTATCTATCAAACTCGTCTTGCAGATCGATCACATGATAGTTTATGCCCAGATACTCGCACGCGCGGGCTACTTTACCGATGTTTTGCTCGTGATAGCCGGGCTTTTTGTGTAGTTTCATATAGCAGCCCACGACCTCGTGACCCGCCTCTAGCAGCATTTTGGCGCTCATGGTGGAGTCGACGCCGCCGCTCATGGCCATTAGTATTTTCATTTTTTCTTTCCTATTGCGAGGGCTTGTCTTTTTAGCGCTTTTTGCGGAGCTTGTAAATTTTCGGCTCGATGAACTATGTGTTCTATCTACGCCGAAAATTGACGGCACAGCCGCAAAAATCATCTAAAAATACCGCACCCTAAAGTTTTGTATTTTAAATTCGGCTTTAAAATTTACAAATCTCGCCCTAGCCCCACAATAAGACAAATTCGTATAATTCGGTGCGATTATATAAAAATTAGCTTAATAGGCTATAAATTTGCGAGCCAAGGATAGCGAGCTAAACGGGCATTTAGCTTTTGCGCCTTACTCGGCTCTTAATTTTACGCACCGAGACGGCAACGTAGAATTTGAAAACGGTGATAGCACGGTTAAATTTACCAAATTTGACGCAAAATGCAAATGCGCTCGGCGGAGAGAATTTATAATTTTTAGAACAAGGCGCTTGGAGCGTAAATTTAAAAGATTCGCTCACTAAAATTACTAAAATGCAGGCCGGCTAAATTTACAAAAATCAAAATTTAACGCCGAACGCCAAGTATAAGCAATCGGCAAATTTACCGACCAAATTTAACTAGCCGCCAAGCTGTTTACGGCTTTTATCTTGAGCATCGCCCTCTTTTAGATCTTTATCCAGCTTTAAATTTTCGTGTATCATGTGCGCCGCGATCGCAACTACAAAAACCACGACGGTTAAAATCAGCAAATGGATGCGAGCACCGTCAAATTTGACAGCGATATAGCCGCAAATAGCGATAAAAACGAGGCAAATCAGCGCAAAAGCGATCCTATCTCGCATCCTGTCAAACATCGCCAAATCCTCAAAATTTATAAAATTTAGCGCACTCGCCTAGTCTAAAATCCGCAAAATTTCATCTCGCACGGCGTCTAGATCATCGCTGATCGTATAAAGCGACAGATCCTCCTCGCTGATGGCTTTTTCGCGTATCAGCGTGGTTTTGATGAAATCATCGAGCTTACTCCAAAACTCGCTTCCGATGAGGAAAATTTTAGCTTTTTTGGCGCCGATTTGCGCGAGCACTAGGATCTCAAACAGCTCATCAAGCGTCCCAAAGCCGCCCGGAAACACCAAAAACGCGCTCGAGCGCTCGATAAGGGCAAATTTGCGAGCGGATAAATTTGAAAAGACAATGTTGCTCGTGGCGTATCTGTTCGTCACCTGCTCAAACGGAAGCACGATATTTAGGCCTATTGACGGACTTTTGCCACTCTCGTACGCTCCTTTGTTCGCAGCCTCCATCACGCCGGGCCCTCCGCCACTAACGACCGCAAAACCGCCGTCGGCAAGCTCTTTTGCGAGGCTAAAGGCCATTTTACAGTATTTGCTATTTTCGTCAAATCTGGCCGAACCAAAAAACGTAACGCTAGGATTTTTATAAGTCGCAAAATCCCTAAATTTAGCCAGATCGTTTAAAATTTCATCCATTATTTCTCTTTGCGGTTAAATTTGCGCTCGCGGGGTTAAATTTAGGCGCCATAGTTTTGCGTTCAAATTTGAGCAAATACCGTCAAATTTAAGAAAAGGCGCGCCCGAGCTAAAGCGAGGCTAAATTTAGCCTCTTATTTCTAAATTTAACCTTATCTAAGCTGTTCGAGGCGCTCTTTTTTCGTGCCGATCTGAGTGATCTGGATGCCGAAGTTTCCGTCTACGATGACGACTTCGCCTAGAGCTACGACCTTGTCGCTGATTAGAATTTCTAGCGGGTCGTTTGCGAGCTGATTTAGCTCGATGACCGAGCCTATGTCCATCGTTAGCACGTCTTTTAGTAGCATTCTTTTTGAGCCGATGCGTACGTGAAGCGGTAGGCGCACGTCCATGATGAGCCCGATATTTCGCATCTCTTCGGCGCTTAGATCACTTTTTGTAGCAGCTGCTTGCTGGGCGGCGGGTTCTTTTTGATCTTTGTTAAAAAACTTAACTAACGAAAAATCAAGCACGATAGCGATATGCTCGCTGATGTCGCCGATTTTAACGGAGTAGATGTAGATTTTTTCAAACGTGTTTACGTCTAAATTCGCGCTCTCGTCGAGAAAATTTACCTTCGCGACCTCAAAATTTAGCTTCGGCATGCCTTTTTGCGCGCCAAGGCTCGTGGAAAATGCGCCCAAAATATTTGAAAATACCTCTTTTGCGGCGTCTAGCTCGTCGTCGCTTAGATTTTCGTTGCGAGAGATCTCCTCTTCTCCGAGCATCCACTCGCCTATCGCGCTCATTAGCACAGGCGTGGCTACTAGCATCATCTTTGCCGTCGCGTCGCCGCTGACGGTTACGTTTGCTACGGCCAGAGGCGGTTTTATGCCTTCTTGTTTGGGCGCGTCGTATTCGTTTCTCTCGCCTATCTCGGGCGTCCTGCCCGTTAGTCCCTCGATCGTAGCCTTTACTTCATTTACGAAAATTTTCAAAAAATCATTCATCATCTTCACCCTCGCCTAATATATTATCCTCATCATCTTCGTTTTCTTGATCGTAGCTCATTAGCTTGGCTTTGCGCTCTTCTTCGTACTGCTCGAGGATGTTTTTGATCTCGTCCTTGTCGCTTCTGATTAGCTCTTCTATGCGGATAGATTTTCTAAATCTATGCAGCCCGACCTCGGCCAAAAATACCTCTTTTTTATCTATCGTGACGATAGCTTTGTCGTTTGCCGAGCGGTCAAGGCGCAGTATGTCGCCCTCTTTTAAATTTAAAAACTCGTTTACGCTAACGACGCTTTTGCCCAGTATCGCCTCATACAGCACTTCAGCGCGCCCGATTAGCGTTTTTAGCTCTTTGTTTCGGCTCTTTTTCGCGCTCGTTTCGCCAAGCATTATGTCGCGGTTGGCTAGTCGGCTTAAGATCGGCTCTAGGTAGATGACCGGATAGCAGATGTTTATCATACCGCTTGAGTTGCCTACGATGATCTCCATGACGACCATTATCACGATCTCGTTTTGGCTGACGATTTGTACGACGTTTGGACTGCTCTCTTTAGCCTCGACGTTTGGGTACATATCGGTGATCATCGCCCAGCTCTCTTTTAGGCGCTGCATCATCATCCTTAGGATCGCATCGAGTAAATTTACCTCGATATCGGTTAGCTCCCTGCTAGCCTCAAAACCCTCGCCGTTACCGCCTAGCAAGCGATCTATCATCGGAAATGCGATGCTCGGGTTTATCTCCAAAACGCAGTTACCGTCAAGCGGCTTGATCGAAAAGACGTTAAAGCTAGTAGGGCTCGGCAAACTCATCAAAAACTCGCCGTAGGTCATCTGATCGACGCTGTGCAGGCGGATCTCCACGATACTTCTCATAACGCTTGAAATTTGAGAAGCCAAATTTCTCGCAAGCTTGTCGTGTATGCCCTTTATCGCGCGTAGCTGTTCCTTGCTGACGCGGTTTGGGCGTTTAAAATCATAGATTATTACCTGGCGCTGCTCTTCCTTACCGCCCTCGCCGATCGACCCGCTCGCCTCTTCGTCGTCCACGACTTCTAGTAGCGCGTCTATCTCTTCTTGACTTAAAATGTCCGCCATTATCTGCCCTCAAGCTTTTTTCTTATTTTATCCATCAAGCGCTTATGGATTTGCGAGATCCTACTTTCTGTTATTTGTAAAATTTCGCTAATCTCCTTTAAGCTCAGCTCCTCATAATAATAAAGCTGCACGATGAGCTGATCGCGCTCCTCAAATTCGTTTAAAATTTGAGCTATCTTTTCTATCAAGTCCTCTTTTTCGATCCGCTCGAGCGTATTTTCTTCGCTCATTAACTCCATTTGATCGTCGATATTTAGGACGGCGACGACCGCGCTCACGTTTCTTGCTTCGCTTACTTTTTCTATATCGACGCCAAGCTTTCCTGCGATATACGCGTCGTCGGGCTCGTGCTCAAATTTATTAAAATACTCATCCACCAAAGCCTCGATAGACTTTACCAAAGTGCGGTCCGAGCGGCTAACCACGTCAAGCCCGCGCAAAAAATCAAGCATCGCGCCGTAAACTCGCTTTTGAGCATAGCCCCAAAAGGAGTCGTTTTGCTCTTTGTCGTATTTTCTGGAGAGCTTTACCATCTCCTCAAGCCCGGCGCCTATCAGGTCGCTAACGTCGATATGAGCGGGCAAGCGCTCCTTTAGCCTAAAAGCCATCGCTCGAAGAGCAGGTATGTAGGCCAGTACGATGTCGTCTTGCTCTTTTTTTATCGTCTGGGCGTATGGATTAAGCGGCTTTTGCATTACTTTCGTTGCTCTTATTTAACGTTTGTTTTATCAGTATATTTTCGTTTGCGAGCTTGCTTAAGAGATTATCTATTCGTTTTTCTCTAAGCGCTAGTTCGCCGATTAGATAATCGGCCCTTTGCTCGTATAGTTCCTTATCAAACCGCCTTTTTAGCGACGCTTTGGCGTCTAAATAATTTATAATAACCACGTGTACCAAAAGATAGAAAAAAAACGTAATGAGAAACGTATAAACAAGCATATCTATCGGGTCGTTCAGCTTTAACGCCGAAAAAGTCGCGCCGATGAAAAATCCGCAAACCGTAAAAAATGCTATAAAATTTTCCGCTCTCAAAGTAAAATCCTAAATTTAAAATTGCTCCATTAGCCGCCTAAAAAAGCCGCTGAAGCTGTTGTTCGTACTTGGATTAAGCACTTTTTGTTCCAATCTATAAAGTAGCTTTGACGCCACCTGCTCAAGCTCCATGCTCGCGGCATCGTATCTGCTGTCGTCGGTAAAAAGCGTGCGCTGTTTTATGCTGCGAGAGACGTTTTTATCCTCGCTGATAGCGCCCAAAAACTCCAAATTTAACGGATTTTCGATATTTGCCCTAGCTACCTTGCGCACATGCTCAAATATCCTAACCGCCTCCTTTTCGCTCCTAACCATGTTAAAAAGCATAAGCAGATTGTCTTTATTTTTAGAGGTGATTTTGATGACGGCGTAGGCGTCGGTTATCGCGGCGGGGTCGGGCACGGTCACGACGATGACCTCGTCTGCGGCCTCTAAAAACAGCTGAGTGTTTCCGCCGATGCCAGCACCAGTGTCGATGATGATAAAATCAAGATCGTCAAGGCTCGAGGACTCCTCGAAAAAGCGCTCGTATAAAAATTGGTTGTTAAATTTAAGTATCTCGTCTCCGCTCTCGCCGGGAATCAACGTCAAATTCGGTTTTACCTCGATCAAGATATCTTTTAACGAGCACTCGCCTTTTAGCACGTGGAGCAAATTTTTACTAATGCGTACGTTTAAGATGACGTCTAAATTTGCTAGCCCTATGTCCGCGTCAAAAAGCGCGACTTTGTAACCGTTTCTAGCGAGGATGTTTGCCAAATTTGCGCTTATGGTGCTCTTGCCCACGCCGCCTTTGCCGCTAGTTACGGCAATGAAGCGCGTGTTTTTCGCATTTGATCTAGAGGCTACTATATCTTTTAGTTTCTCGGCTTGAGTGTTCATTTTTTATCCTTATTAAACCCTTGCAAAAGGCAATCGACTAAAAACTCGCTCTTAGCGACCATGATGTCGTCGGGCACCTCTTGTCCTAGGCAAAAGAAGCTAACGGGTTTATTTATCTCGTAAACTAGCGAAAATACGTTACCGAAAATTTTGGTTTCGTCAAATTTGGTGATGATCAGAGTATCGATGTCAAGGAAGCTAAAACCGTTGTAAATTTCTAGCATATCATCGATCTTTGAGCCTGCGGAAAGTACCAAATTTACATCTATTTGCGCGTCGCTATGCTTTAAAAACATTTCAAGCCTAGCTAGTTTTTCTTTATCGTACTGCGAGCTGCCCGTGGTGTCTATGAGGATCACTTCGCAGTGATTTAGCTGTTTTAGCGCGTTTTTAAAGTCCTCCACCTCGATAACGTCAAGGATCGGTAGTTTCATCATCTTTGCGTATTGAAACAGCTGTTCTACCGCGCCGATACGGTAGGTATCAAGCGTGATGATGCCCGTTTTCGCGCGCCTGCCCTCGCCGTAGGCAAACCTCGCCGCGAGCTTGGCTAGAGTCGTAGTTTTACCCACTCCGGTAGGTCCCACTAGCATCATGATTTTTTGTTTTCTGTTGTCCTCTTCGCTCCTGCACGGTAACATCTTTCTAAGTAGCGAGCTAAAATATCTCCTCACCGCGGTTGGGTTAGCCTTCATCTGAGGCGACATATTTTCTGCGGTTATTTTCATTATCTGCTCTAGGTGTTCTTCTTTCATGCCGCTATTTTTGGCGTCTTTGTAGATGCCGGCAAACTCGGGCGGTATGATCAGGTTGTTTCTGGCACTTGCACGCTCCTCCCAGAACATATCGGCTATCATATTTACTTTTTCGCTCAGCATACTTACCTGCCTTGCGACGTCGTCGATCTTTTTGTCGTAAATTTGATCCTGACGGCCCGGCGCGGTTTCGATATTTGCTATCTGGCTTATCTCTTTTGCGGCTTTTGAGATGTTTAGGAGTATGTCCTCGCCGCTGTTTTGAGCGGTTTTGTAGTTTTGATTCCCCGGCGCGGTTCTTGCGGAATTTTGGGTCAAATTTACCGCCGCTTTGGCGTTTTGCTGCTCGGCTCTAAAAAGTTCGCGCTCGTCTAAAATGATCTTTTGCGGTCTTTCATCTTTGGGCGTTTGAGCGCGCAAAAACTCCTCGTAGCCCTTTAAATTTTGCTTTTGGGGCTGATTTTTTTTCTGCTCGCTCGCGTCCTCTTCGACGCTAACCAAAATTTCATAAAGCGGCTTTTTGTTTATCGTCTTTGGCTGAATTTGCTTCGTCGTTACCAAGATCGCCCTCTCGCCGCATTGAGCCTGTGCCTTTTTTAGCGCCTCCATACTGCTCTCGCCGGTAAACGTATAAAACTTCGTCGCCAAATCTTCTCCTTCGTTTCTCGCTAAATTTCGCCGCCGCACCGAAATCGTCGCGGCAAAGGCTATGCATTTTCCGTTCCCGCTTCAAATTTAGGCTTTGCGGCCGCTAAATTTTAAAATTTAACTCCGCTTTTGCTAACGCGCTTCATCGTCCCAAGCGGCAAAATCACGCTGATTCTGTTTTTTGCGCCAGGATGCGGTAGCGTTAGCCGCGCGTCGTTTCTGTTTCGTCCGCTAAAATACAAAATGTCTATATCAAGCGTCCTAGGCGCGTTTTTAAAGCTTCGCACTCGCCCAAAACGCTTCTCCAAATTTGCCGTTATTTTTAAAATTTGCCTCGCGGCAAGGCTCGTTTGCACGAGCGTTACGGCGTTTGTGAAATCAGCCTGCTCCTTAAACCCAAACGCCTCGTTGATGAGGAGGACCGAGTTTTCGACGACGTGAAACCTGCTATCTCTGCTGAGCTTAAAATGCAGCCGATTAAAGCGCTTTTTAACGTCGCCGATATTACCGCCGAGCCCTAAAATAACGCTATTTTGAAAGCCAGGTTTAAAATCAAAAACCTTCGGGAAAAAGAGGCATTTGCTAAAGCGCCTCGCCCCCGCTACTCTCATAAAATTTCAGCCCCGTTTTCGCGCACGACCACGACGTCCTCGATGCGCACGCCAAACTCGCCGGGCAGATAGATCCCCGGCTCCACGCTAAAGACCATACCCTCTTTTAGCACGGTATCTCCGCGCTTTGAGATGAACGGAAGCTCGTGGATATCGATTCCCACGCCGTGTCCGGTGCTGTGAAAAAACGCCTCGCCGTAACCCTGAGCGGCGATAAAATCCCTAGCCGCCGCGTCGATCTCGCGCGCCTTTTTGCCTGGCATAATCGCCGCGATCGCTAGAGCCTGAGCCTCTTTTACGATTTCGTAAATCTCTTGCCGTTTGGCGTTTTTAAAATTTTGCTCTTTGCCAAAGTTAAAATTTTCGTCAAAGCACGCCGTGCGCGTCCTATCGGAGCAGTAGCGGTTAAATTTAACCCCCGCGTCCAGCAGGAGCAAATCGCCCCGACGTAGCCGCTTTTTGCTCGGCAGAGCGTGCGCTTTTGCGGCGTTTTCGTTGATCGCGACGATAGGCGAAAAGCTAAGTGCGAGCTCGCCCTTTTTCTTAAAGATGAGCTCGGCGTTAAAAAATAGCTCCTCTTCGCTCATACCTTCGCTGCTAGCGCGCACGAAGGCGGCAAATTCGTCAAATCTTTCCGCACCCAGCTGCGCCGCTTGCTTTAAAATTTTTATCTCGTCTTCGGTCTTTACTATTCGCGAAATTTGCGAAAAATTCGCCCGCGCCTTAAATCTTATCCCAAGCCCCTTGCTTAGCGCCCCCCACTCGCCCGCGCTAAAATCGTACGGGTTGTAGCTAAGCTCACGAACGCCCGCTTTTCGCAAAAACAGCCGCGCGTCTTTTATCAAATTTCGCTCGACCTCGATCACCTCGGTGTCTTTGCAAAGCTCGCGCGCCTCGATGCTATAACGCGCATCGGTGAGGAAAAATTTGCGCCCCGCGAGACTTAAAAATATCGCGTTGTCGCAACTATATCCACACTCGTGAAATACGGCGTTTTCGTCCTTTAGGATAAAATTTTTCAACTTCGCCCTATCTTACTCCGCTTTTTCTCTCGCGGCTTTTAGCGCTTTTATCTGCTCGAAAATTTGCAGCATCGCAATCATGGCTAGGTGGTAGCCCACAGGCCCAAAGCCCACGATCTGTCCCGCAGTTACCGGCGCTATGAGGCTTTTTTGGCGGAATTCTTCGCGGCGGTGGATGTTGCTGATATGCACCTCGATGACCGGAAGTCCGACGGCTGCGATAGCGTCACGGATCGCAATAGATGTGTGCGTATACGCGGCTGGGTTTATGATGATGCCGTCAAATTCGCCGAAGCACTCTTGGATCTTATCGACGAGTTCGCCCTCGAAATTGCTCTGAAAAAACTCGATCTCGATGCCGTTTTGCTCGGCAAAAAGCTTCATCTGTCCGTGGATATCCTCCATCTTCATCGAGCCGTAGATATCGGTCTCGCGCGTGCCCAGCATGTTGATATTCGGGCCTTGGATGACCATTAGTTTAGATTTTGTTTCCATTTTTAGCCTTTTAAAAGATTTAAATTTAGCCTTGATTATACATTTTTTAAGCTAAATTTTCGCTACAATCACGAAAAATAGGAGCTTAAAAATGATCATCGTTAAACCGAAATTTACAATGCTATGCGACAAAAATTTTACCGTTTTAGAGGATGCGGCGGTCGCTTTTGATGAGCATATCCAGGCGGTTGGAGAGGCCGAGGAACTACGCAAAAGATACGAGGGCGCGCAGTTTTTCGAGTATCCTGACGCCGTTTTGGCGCCGGCATTCATCAATCCGCACGTGCACCTGGAGTTTAGCGCGAATAAAACCAGCCTCGTTTACGGCGATTTTTTAGAGTGGCTAAGCTCGGTTATCGCCTCTCGCGGCGCGCTCTCGCAGGCTGCAAACGAGGACGTCATCGCCTCCGCGATAAAAACCATGCAGCGTAGCGGCGTGGCGAGCTTTGGGGCGGTGTCGAGCTTTGGCGGGGATTTGGACGCGTGCGCGAACTGCGGCGGCAGGGTCGTGTTTTTTAACGAAATTTTAGGCACGAACGAAGCAGCGCTCGAGCAAAATTTGGCAAATTTCACCGCCCGCTTTGAAGCGTCGCAAAAGCGCAAAAGTCCGCTTTTTACGCCTGCGGTTTCGGTGCATTCGCCCTACTCCACGCACCCTGATTTGGCCGCTGCGGCGCTAAATTTAGCACGCGAGCTGGAGCTGGTCGTCTCGACGCATTTTATGGAGAGCAAGCATGAAAAAAGCTGGCTAGAAGGCGGCACGGGCGGCTTTAAAGAGTGGCTGGGCAAATTTAACCCCGCCGCGCGTCCGCTTTATACGCCAAGCTCGTTTATAGCGATGTTTGCGGGCATTCGCACGCTCTTTACGCACTGCGTTTGGGCGGATGATTTTTCGGGTTTTGACCCGGGGCTTCATAGCCTCACGCACTGCGCGGTTTCAAACAGGCTGCTTAGCAAACGCACGCTAAATTTACGCGCCGCGCTAGATGCAGGAGTGAGCGTAAATATCGGCACGGACGGGCTTAGCTCAAATATGAGCCTAAATTTCCTCGACGAGCTACGGGCAAATTTACTCATTCACGCCGAATTCGATCCGCTAGAGCTTGCTAAAATTTTACTTCTAGCCTCGACTAAAAACGCCGCAAGCGCGCTAAATTTAGACGCAGGCGAAACAAAAGAGGGCAAGCTAGCCGACCTCGCGCTATATGGCGGTTTTGCGGACGCGGACGCAGCGCAGCTACCGCTCATGCTCATCTTGCACGCCAAGGGCTGCGAGCGGCTATTTGTAGGTGGCGCAGAGGTAAATTTAAACGATTGAGCCGAATTTGCGGTTTAGACTTTGGCGCGACAAATGCCAAATTTAAGCTCAAATTTGAGGCCGTTTTCCCAAATCCCGCCCGCTAGCTAAATTTATAAATTTAAATGGTAAAATGCGCCCCGATTTTAAATAAATTAAAGGAAAAAAATGGGATTTTTAAGATTTATTTTCGCGCCGATTGCGGCGATTTTTAAGTTCATAAACACCTATTTTAAGGCGATGTTGTTTTTGCTCATCGTATTTTTGATATTTTTTAGTGGCAAAGGCGAGAGCGTAAATCCGCCCAACCTAACCCAGATCAACCTATCGGGCGCGATCATGGACGCTGGCGAAGCGCTAGAAAAGATCGAGGCCGCGCGCAAGGACGGCAACATCAAAGGCGTGCTGCTCTACATCGATAGCCCGGGCGGCGTGCTCGCGCCTAGCGTCGAGCTGCACCTGGCGGTCAAAAATCTACGCGCCGCAAAGCCCGTGGTAGCGTATGCGGGCGGGTCGATGACGAGCGGCAGCTACTACGCGGGCGCGGGCGCGGACAAGATCTTGGCAAATCCTGGCGCGTTTATCGGCTCGATCGGCGTGATAATGCAAGGCGCCGACGCTAGCGAGCTAGCGGCCAAAATCGGCGTCTCGCAGCAAGTCGTAAAGGCGGGCGAATATAAAGAGGCGGGAACCTTTGTGCGTCAGTGGAGCAAAGTCGAGCGCGAGCAGCTGCAAGAGCTCGTAAACGCTAGCTACGAGATGTTTGTGAGCGACGTGGCGGCGGATAGAAATCTAGACGCAAACAAAAGCAAAGAGTGGGCGAACGCGCGGGTCTTTCTCGCCAGCGATGCGGCAAAGCTTGGGCTCATCGACGAGGTGAGCGATTATTATTCGGCGCGCGCCGAGCTAGAAAAGCTAAGCGGCGTGGCCAAGCCCGTCTGGGAAAAACCGTCCGTCTACGAAAAAGCGATGCAAAAATTTATAAACCAAGGCGCAAACTCGCTGATTTCGGCGTTTTTTGAAACTAAGGCGAGGTAAATTTAAAGGCATGCCATGAAAACAATCTCGAAATTTAAAGACAACTACGACTTTATGGTATCAAAATACGGCCTTGACGAGATGCTAGTCTACGACCGCAGAAACTCGACTCTCGTAAGCGCGGACGAGCTATGGAAACTAAACCAAATAGATCAAATAGATTTTGAGCGAAAACTGGGCGGCTACCGATTTACTGACGGTAAATTTATAAATTTAAACAAAACCGACGTCAATGAAGTTCCGCGCCTGCTGCACTCCATCATCTTTATTGGCCAAAATTTGGTCCATATTTTCGCCGCTGACGGCAAGATCTATTCCAGCCTCGATCTAAAAGAAACCGATAACAAAACTGGGATCTTGACGTTTAACGACGATTTTCGCGCCTATCCCGTTTCGCAGTTTTGGCAGATAGGCGATCGCGCCACGAGAGAGGATATTTTGCTCGACATAAAATACCCCCTAGACGCCCCCCCCTCCCTGCAAAAAATCGTTAAAAAATATCGTTCGCGACGGTAAAGCGATAAGCGCAGACGAAATTTTAAATGCGCCGATCGTGCTTTTTAAAAAGACGCAAACTGCCAACTTCGTAGTGATAAATCCGCAGCTTAGCGCGATGGGGCTTTATCTGGACGCTGATTTCGTCTGGCAGAGTTTAGTTGAGTTTTTATCCGCCCAAAAGGACGCCCAAGCTCCCGTAAGCATGGTCCCAAACGAGGTAAAAATTGCCGGTAAGGGCTTTGACGTAAAACGCTCGTTTCGTCTGAAGATGAAGTAGCGTAGGTAAAATTTGACTTCTTATTAGGAGCGCGTTCATTTGGATTGAATCTCACGATAAAATTTAAAACAAACTTCGGTAAAGTCCGCCAAACGCAAACGACTAACCAAGCAATCAGACGAGTAAATTTGGTCAAATTTTATATAAATTAGACGCAAATTTACAAAATTTCATGCGATAAATAACCGATTTGCAAGCTAAATTTTGACACGGCAAAACGCAAGCCATTAACTTTATCGCAACGAAATTTGCTCAAATTTAACACAATCAAAAACTAGCCAAGGCTAAATTTGATCGCGAATCAAAAATGCCAAACCGCTCGCCAAATACCACGCCGCCGTCAAATTTAAACCTCCTCAAGCCCCATCAAAAGCCTGATAGCAAGATTTGCCTGATGATTTGCACATATCGCCACGCGCGCGGCCATGAGCCCCTGCCCTACGCCCGCAGCGTTTTGCAGGTCGCCGCACAGATAGACGTTTCGCGCGAATTTGACCGTTTTTATGAGATTTGAGCTAAAGTGCCCCGCCATGCCCGACGCGCCGACGATCTTTTTGTCCCGTAGACTCGCGCCCGCCTCGTTTACCATCATCGCCTTGCCAGCGACGTTGTCAAAGGCCTCGCAGATGACGCCGCACGGCGCGAAAATCTCGGCGACGTTGGCGGCAGTTAGCGTCACGTCGTGCGTCACCACCTCGACGAATGGATTTACCTCGGTGATGAGCTCTTTTAGCGCGTCTGTCTTTTTCATGCCGATGTGGCGGACGAAGTATTGCTGGCGGTTTAGGTTGCTAGGCTCTACGACGTCAAAGTCGGCCAGTACGAGCTTGGCGACTCCCGTGCGGGCAAGGCTTAGCGCGATATTTGAGCCAAGGCCGCCAAGTCCCGCCACGCCCACGCAGCCGCTAGCTAGCGCCGCGTTTAGCTCGGGGCTGTTTCTGGAGGCGATCATGGCTTTTAGCACTTCTCTCCCCGGCATCGCGCCGCGTCTGATAAATACGACATTTGAGCCGTCTTTTAGCTCCAAATTTTCCTTCGTCGCAAAGCCGTCTAGGATAAAGATATCAGGCTCGCTCGCGTTAAATTCGGCTAGAAATTTATACATCTCGCCGTTTTTATCGCCAAGAGCCTCGTTTTTTAGCTCATCCATCGTGTTTGCCGCGACATGGAATTTCTCTCCATTTAGCGTTATCTCTTTCATTTTTCTCCTTTAAATTTACAAAATCATTTGGCTAAATTTGACGCGATCTAGCCCAAATCCCGCTCAAATTTATACCACCCGTAAACGTCGCCGCCAAGCTCGCCGTGAAATAGCGGTTTGAGCTTTAAATTTAGCTTTACCGCGGGCGCGTCCAAAAGCTCGCTCGAGCGGTAGAGCAAGAGCCATTTTACGCGTTCGTCTAGGGCCTTTAGCGCGTTTTTGCCGCCCTCAAACATCGTTAAGCGCGGCACGAAAGCTTCGTTTATATCGCTTGTTACGCACACGCTCCTACCCTCCACGCCAAACAGCGGTATAGACGCGTCAAACTCCCGCGCGCGCGAGTAGATCATCACGTTTGGATTTTTGCCGCCCTCTATCAGCCTAGCGTCAAGCCTCGGGCGGTCGGCGCGGACTGTGGCGCCGCCGATAACTAGTAGCTCGGCCGCGCTGCGAAGGCGGTGAGAGTGGGTACGGCTGGCTAGATTTGAGATGATTTTACTCTGCGCGGTGCCTGCTGCGACGCCGTTTGCGCTAAGAGCGAGCTTAAAAAAGCTAAAATTCCCCCTCTGCCACGCCAAAAACGGCTCCATTAGCTCGTCCGCTTCGCGCCGTAGTACGTCAAATTTGACCGCCACGCCGCCGCTTTGCAAGATATGCGCGCCGCCGCTAGCCACGGCGTTTTCGTCGCCTCTAGCGATAACGACTTCGGCAAATTTTAGCCGCCTTAAAAGCTCGGCGCAAGGCGGAGTTTTACCGCGGTGAGCGCAGGGCTCGAGCGTCACATAGGCCTTGGCGCCTTTTAGCAGATCGCCGTGATTTTGCAGGATGTATTCGTAGGTGAAATTTGGCTCCAAGTCCGCATTTTCAAGCTCGGCCGCGTTTTCAAATTTGACGCCCAAAGCCGCGTTGTAGTCTCGTAAAAAATCCCTTAAAAACGTCTCGCTTTTTTTGCAGAGCGCCAACAAAATCGCGCTTGGCTCCGCGTGTAAAAAGCCCGCCTTTTTATGCGCGGCGACCGAGAGCAGCCTACCGCCGGCATCTAAAACCGCGCAACCGACGGCGGGGTTTGGGTAGGTTAAAATTTGAAACTCCCAAGCTTTTTTGATCGCCAAAGACATGTAAAATTCGTCGTTTATCATCGTGTCCGCCTAGTTAAATTTGGGGTATTATACTAAAATTTGCGCGTCTATTTTTTTAAATTTGACGCCCATATTTTATTTGCTTGTTCGCCCAAACCCGCACCTTTAAGACGTCAAATTCGTCTGGTTTATACTATTAACGCTACACAGACAAGAGTTTTATAAATTTGATATTTTAAGCAATAGTAAAGCGGTGCGGGTTTTGCCGATAAATTTAAGTGTAAAGTAGCCACACCGAAGCAAATTTAAACTCGCTTCGGTGCGCAAACCGCCTCGCTCTAGCCGCAAATTTAGCGGCGAGAGAGGTAGTTAGTATCGTAGTTGTTGTTGATGAAGTCTTGGTTCTCCATCATCGCGATGTGAAAATCGCGCGTAGTTTTGATGCCGCTTATGACGAGCTGTTCTAGCGCGACCTTCATTTTGCGTATCGCGCGGTTGCGGTTGGTATCCCAGACGATGAGTTTGCCGATCATACTGTCGTAGTACGGCGGGATCGAGTAGTCCTGATAGATGTGGCTATCCATGCGCACGTTTCGGCCGCCGGGGCAGACGTATTTGGTTATCTTGCCGGGACTTGGCGTAAACGTATTTGGATCCTCGGCCGTGATGCGGCACTCGATGGCGTGGCCTTTTAGCGTGATGCTTTCTTGCGGCGGTAGCGCCTCGCCCTGGGCTACTTTTATCATTAGCTCAATGATGTCTAGGCCGCTTACCATCTCGCTCACGCAGTGCTCGACTTGCAAGCGCGTGTTCATCTCGATGAAGTAAAAATCCAAATTTTTATCGACCAAAAACTCAAACGTTCCCGCACCCTCGTAGCCGATAGCTTTTGCCGCTTTTATCGCCGTTTCGTGCAGCCTCTCTCGCGTCGCTTCGTCTAGTAATATCGCGGGGCTTTCTTCGATCAGCTTTTGGTGACGGCGCTGCATAGAGCAGTCGCGCTCGCCGATATGCAGGACGTTGCCGTGGCTGT
Organism: uncultured Campylobacter sp.; assembly: GCA_963519525.1. GTDB lineage: Bacteria > Campylobacterota > Campylobacteria > Campylobacterales > Campylobacteraceae > Campylobacter_A. Next base: position 20,259 of record CAUQOI010000001.1, on the reverse strand, counting down.
CGCCGATGATCTGAACCTCGATGTGGCGCGGGTTTAGGATGTATTTTTCCATATACATCGTTCCGTCGCCAAACGCACTCATCGCCTCGCTCTCGGCCGACCAAAACGCCTTTTCGATATCCTCTTCGCGCTCGACCACGCGCATACCGCGTCCGCCGCCGCCGGCTGCTGCTTTTAGGATGACTGGATAGCCGATTTTTTTAGCTAGCTCTTTGGCCGCCTTCGTGTCGGCCACTGCGCCGTCAGAGCCAGGGATCACGGGTACGCCAGCGCGCTGCATCATCTGCTTTGCCTTGCTTTTGTCACTCATTAGCGCCATCGCAGCTACGCTAGGGCCGATAAATTTTAGCTTGTGGTGCGAGCAAATTTCGACGAAATTTTGATTTTCGCTTAAAAATCCGTAGCCCGGAAATATCGCGTCGGCTTCGCTGATCTCGGCTGCGCTGATTATGGCCGGGATATTTAGGTAGCTGTCGCTTGAGCGCTCCTTGCCGATGCAGATCGCCACGTCCGCGTATTTGACGTAGAGCGCGTCTTTATCGGCCGTGGAGTAGACCACGACGGCTTCTTTGCCCATTTCCTTTATCGTTCGCAAGGCTCGCAGCGCTATTTCGCCGCGATTTGCGATTAAAATTCTTTTTATTTCCATCAAATTTTCTCCACGCCAAATAGCGGCAAGCCAAACTCGACCGGCTGACCGTCGGAAACGAGTAGCTCAGTGATCTGGCAGTCAAATTCGGCCTCGATCTCGTTCATTATCTTCATCGCTTCTATGATGCCCACGACGTCGCCTTTTCTCACGCGTTGACCGACCTTTACAAACGGCACCGCACCCGGGCTCGGAGCAGTGTAGAAAGTACCGACCATAGGCGATTTTATGCTGTCTTTTGGAGAATTAGCAGGAGCTTTGACCTCTGAGCTTACCACGACGTTTACCGGAGTCGGAGTCGGGGCTGGAGCTTGGACGACGGGCTTTGGCAGCTCGCAGCAGTCGGCGAATTTTTCAAGCTCGACCTCAAAATCCCCGCTTTTTATCTTTATGCGGTTCATGTCCATCTCGTTAAAAAACTCGATCAGCTCTTTTATGTCTTCTTTTTTCATAGAAATTTCTCCTAAATAGTTAAAGTTCAAAACTTCTTATTGTAGCAAAAAAATAATGAATTTATGCTCGCAAAGCCGTATTTTGTTTTTTACGCTCGGGGTAAATTTAGGCATTCGCCGCTTTAAACGTTTAAAATGGCAAATTTGCGATGTTAGTCTATTTTTTAGCTCGCTCGAGAAAATTTATAAATCCAAAAAGCACCAAGCTAAGCACGACCAAAATCACGCTTAAAATTAGCGCGCGGCCGTTTTCGCCGTCGTAAACTGCGTTATAAATCGCTAGCGAAACGGTGTCGGTTTTACCCACGATGTTGCCGCCTAGCATCAGCGTGATACCGACCTCGCCAAGACCGCGAGCTAGAGCCAAAACGAGCGCCGAAACAACGCTTTTAAAGACGTTTGGAATGAGGATAAAAACGGCGATCTCAAAGCGATTTTTGCCTAGGCTTTGACCCGCTTCGATTAAGCTTTTAGGCAGACTTTCAAGCGCGCTTTGAACGGGCTTTACAAACAGAGGCAAGCCCGCCAAAAACGAAGCTATAACAAGCGCCGAAAAGCTAAAAACGATCTGTAAATTTAACGCCTTGCCGATCACGCCGTTTCGCCCCAAGACGTAAAGCAGTAAAAATCCCGTAGCAATCGGCGGAAAAATGAGCGGAAACATCACGGCCGCTTCTAAAACGGCTTTAAATTTGCCGCGATAAAACGCCAAAAAATAAGCCGCGCCGAGCCCCAAAAACAGGAGCAGTACGAAAGTAACGGCTAGCGTTTTGGCGCTTAAAAGCAGCGGGTGAATAAGCCAGGCGAGTTCGTGCAAATTTTTCCTTTTTTCGTTAAATTTTGCTTTTCGTTTGAGTTAAATTTAGCGAGTAAATTTTAGCGTTTAAATCAAATTTGACATCAAATTTGAGCGGTAAAAATCGTCAAATTTCGCTCCATTAAAGCAGAAATTTGACGGTAAATTTAACCGAGCCAAAAGCCCTCGATTTAAATTATTTTAGCCCGAATTTAGCGAAAATTTCCTTCGAACGAGGAGTTTTTATCTCGTCTATAAATTTAGCGCAAGCCTCGTTACCCTCGCACGCAGCAAGCTTTGCCGCCGAGATAAAAACAGGGCTATAAAGCGCCTCGTCGATATAGATCACGCTACCAAACTCGCCCTCTCTAGCCACTGCTTCGGTCGAGTTGATAAAGCCAGCATCCACTTCGCCGTTCGTGACGTAGGTGACCACTTGCGGTACGCCCGCGACCGGTAGCATCTTAGGCACTAGATCAGCCTCTAGCCCCGAGTTTTTCAAAAACTCCGTCGTCCTAACGCCATAGATCGCTTTTTTAGAGTCCGGCATAGCGATTTTAGCTAGATTTTTTAGCTCAGAGGCGTCTTTTATCTGCTTGCCTTTTGGCGTGACCAGCACGAGTGCGCCCTTGCCGATGCGCTCATAGCCTTTTATGTCCAGATCCGTTTTCTTTAAAAACGCCTCGTCGCCAACGATCGCAGCCATCTTGCCCTCTTTTGCCTGGATGGTTATCTGACCCAAATTTGCAAACGCGCCTTCGATCTGCACGCCCTCTTTTTTGAGATTTTCTATCACTTCGCTGACCGGCTTTTTGTATCCGCCGCCAGCACCCACGAGCAAATTTTCGCCGCCGAATGCAACCGCGGCTGCGATAGAAATAAGTAGTAATTTTTTCATAAAATTCTCCTTTGTAATAAAATTTAGTAATTTTATGAAATATATCATTATACATTGATAAATTTTGCTATTTTTGGAGTTATTTTAGAAAAGTATAAATAAAAATATTTTATATCGACTCTAGTCCGTTTTTGGTTAGACGGTACATCGCGCTCGCTACGTCGCTTATAAATTCCTTGTCGTGAGAGACGATTATCTGCGTGACGTCGAGGGATTTTAAGATAGCGGCTATCCTTGCTTGCATCTGTGCATCAAGCGCGGTCGTAGGCTCGTCAAGTAGTAAAATTTTAGGCCCAGCCACCAGTATCCCAGCTAGCGCGACGAGCTTTTTCTCGCCTCCCGAGAGATTAAAAACGATCTCGTCTTTTAGATGCCAAATTTCAAGCTCGCGTAAAATTTCCTCTGCTTTTGCCCCGGCCGGCTCTTTGTCCTCGCCGCGGCTAAGTAGCGAAAACATCACGTCATCAAGCACGCTAGGACAGATAAAGCAATCGTTGCTCTCTTGAAAAAGATAGCCCACGTCGCGGCGAAACGGTTTGTACTCGTCTAAATTTGAAATTTTATGGTGAAAAAGCTCGATATGCCCGCCGCAAGGTGCTTTAAGCCCCGCCATTATCTCTAGCAACGTGCTTTTACCGCAGCCGTTTGGGCCTATGAGAGCGATTTTGTCTTTGTGCGTCGCGTTTAAATTTAGATTTTCAAAAAGCGTTCTTTCGCCTATTTTTGCGCAGACGTTTTCTAGGCTTATCGTGCAGCTCATATCAGGACTCCTAAACTAGAAATATAACAACACGCCGTTAAAGCGATTATAGCGGCGTCTTTCGCGCCTATTTTGAGGCTTTTATCTCCGTAAAGTTTGCCGTCAAATCCCCTACAAACAAAGGTTTTTTCAAGCACGCTCGCCTTATAAAACGCCTCTAAAAAAAGCATAGCGACCAAATTTGCGTAAATTTTATAGGTAAAAAGCGAGGCTTTAGGCTCAAATCCCCGAACCTTTAAAGTCTTTTTTAGCCTCATAAATATCGTTTTAAGATCGGCCGTAAATTTAGCGCTAAAATAAAAAATCGCCGTTAGCTTATCGCCTAAATTTAGCGACGAAACCGCAAGCGCGATACTAAAATAATCGCTCCTATAAAAAGCCAACCGTCCAAAAAGTATGATCAAATTTGACCTTATAAATATCAGCTTTGCAAGCGCGTATTCTCCGTAAAGAACGAGGCTTAATACGACTAAGATTATAAAAATATTTAGTTTTAAAACGGATTTTAAAATTTCAAAAAGATTTTTAAAATTTAAAATCGCCAAAAATAGCACGGGCGCGATGAAAACGGCGTCCGTAGCGCTTGAAAGCGAGACTTTGAAACTAAAAAAAGTAAAGCAAACGAGTAAAACGGATAGGTTCATTTGCCTCTTTTTGCTAGATATATTCCGCCGAAAAACATCCCGATTCCCAAAAACGCAAGGATAAATTTAAGCGTGTAAGCCCTAAAATCCTCCTCGCTTTCGTCAAATTTGACCTTTGAGGTATTGCTTGACGCATTACTTTCGGCGCTTTTTAGCTCGGCTTTGTTTGCGGTAAATTTGATCCTTTTTTCGTGCGCCAGTCCGCCGTCGATCAGGATTTCAAATTCATCGGCGGGGATTTTAACCCTAGCAAAGCCGTTTTCGTCGGTTTGCGCGCCCCCTATCTCGGCGCCGTCTTTTATAAAATATACGGGGCAGTTTTTACAAGGGGAATTTCCGTAAAAATAGCTCTTTATCTCGACGAATTCACCCTCTTGCTTTGCAAAGCCTTTTAGCGAGTGCGCGTTTAGGATGCTTGCAAAAAGCATCATTAAAAGTATTTTTAGCAAATCAAAAGATCCTTTTTAACCCTAAAAATAAAAGAGAGCGCAAAAAGCGAGATGATCCCCTCAAGCGCCATGAGGGCTAAATTTGAAGTAAAAACAAGCGCGGCTACGGGGGCGAATTCTTTGCCGTTTAAAACAAGCGTCAAGGAGAGCAAAGCCGAGGAGCAAAGTATAGGCAAAAACCCGACTAGAAACCAGAAAAACGATCTGTATCGCTTAAAAGATAACTTTAAAAGATAGGGGCTAAGAAGCGCGGGGGAGGCGATGATCAGCAAATTTACGCCAAGCGCGCTCAGGCCGCCGTAACCAAACAGCAAAGCCTGAAAAAACAGCGCGATAAAAATAGCCAAAACGGCATTTGCGCCCAAAAACGCCCCCGCAAGGCCGCTTAGCACGAGATGTATCGAGGTAACGCCGATGGGCACGTGGATAAAAGACGCCATAAAAAACATCGCGCTGACGGCCGCTACCTTGGGTATCTCGCTCGTTTTTAGCTTGTAAATCAAGCTAGACACCAAAACTACGCAAAGGGCCGAGCAAGGCACGACGATCTCGGGTTTTAAAACGCCTTCGCTAATGTGCATTTATTTATACTCTTTAGTTTGCACCCATATGACGGCTCCAAGCTCCACGGGATACTCTTTGCCCTCGTGTTTTATCTTTTGGTCGTCGTCTATCAGCGCGGCAAATCCCCACCAGCCCTCAAGCGGCATCGCAAAGCTAAATTCGCCCTGCTCGTTAGTGTTTACGACCTGCGTCACATGCGCATCAGACGGAGCTTTTAGCCCTTTGGTATTATAGTACTCCACCTCTACGGTTACGTTTTTGGCGCGTTTTCCTTTATAATAAACCACGCCTGAAAACAAATTTCCCTTATAAAGCCCATATGGACGCGTTAGCGGCACTATCTCGGCTTTTAGTCCAGTCGGTTTATCCCAGCCCTCGCCGTAGCCGTAGACATCGACGACGGTTTTTGTTATATGCCTTATAAATTTATCCTCCGCAGGCTCGAAATACGGCTTTGGATCCATATAAAACTGATAAATGCCAGGCTCTTTTGCGTCGTAGCTAGCCGTAAAGTAGCTAAATTTATCCTCTTTAAGCTCTTTTAGACTCTTGATCGCCTCTTTTTTGCCGTTTACAAAAACGCCCGCCTCGTTTGGAAGGGCCAGATTCATCATATCGCCCTCAAAAGGATGGGTAAATTTGTAAGTGATCTGCAAATTTGCCTCTTTCTCGTCGTCCACGGTTGAATTTGACGGTACGACCATACCAAAATGCGCATAAGCGCTAACGCCCAAAAGCATAAGCGCCAAAGACTTGATTTTCATTTTTGCTCCTTTTGAAGGTATTTTGTTAAATGAAATTGTATCCCTGCAAAGCTTATTATTTATTAAATTTTTGAGATAAATCATATTTAAAGTATAAGAAAAATATTCTGGTATTATTTATAACTACACAAAATAATAAACAGGGTTTTTAAATTTATTCGGCAAAATTTAATGTCAAACAAGAAGCAATAAGTTGCGATAAAACCGCGTTCTTGTAGGCAAAATGTAGCAAAGTAGCATTTGGATATGATAACGTTGCGGCTAAAATCCGCTTAGTTTACCTCGAGCCAAAATAATTAATAACAATCTAAGCCCAAAAAAGACAAAATATAATTTAAATATTTTATATATAAAGGAGTAGAGATGAAAAGAGTTTTTGTTTTACTCGTCATTTTGTTTTCCGTTGGATTTTCCGAAGATCTTACAAAGCTAGCAGCAGAAGCTTATAATCAGGGTGACTACCAAAAAGCAAGCCAGCTTTATCAAAAAGCTTGTGATAGAGGAGAAGCTACGGGTTGCTTTAATTTAGGAGTTTTATACGATAACGGTCAAGGTGTAGGACAAAACTATCAAAAAGCAGCCCACTTTTATCAAAAAGCTTGTGATGGGGGAGAGGCTTTGGGTTGTGGTATGTTAGGATTTTTATATGCAAAAGGTCAAGGCGTAAAACAGGACTACAAAAAGGCAGCCCACTTTTATCAAAAAGCTTGTGATGGGGGAAATACTTCGGGTTGCGCCAGTTTAGGTGTTTTATACGAATACGGTCAAGGTGTAAGACAAAATTTCCCTACCGCAAAAGAGTACTACGGCAAAGCCTGCGATCTAGGGCTTCAACTAGGGTGTGATAATTATAGAGAGCTAAATGAAAAAGGCTACTAGCGTTAGATCCGCGGTCGGTTTCTTGCTGATTAACGGGACGCTAATCACGATTTCTCTTGCTTTACCAAACTGCATTTGTAGTTTTTTAAGGCGCAATTACTAAAATATCGAAGTAGACATTAAGAGATCTTACAAGCAGCGGCGCAAGTCGTATCTATCGGCTTAATTTTCTAAGCCGCATTTTTGAGACAAATTTCTATCTCCAAAATGCAGCAAATTTACAAAGTCAAATTTAAGCCCGTAGCGAGCTAAGTAAATTTAGCTCGCTATAGGTAAATTTAAGCTTTTAATCCAAAAGATTAAAACGCCCAACTAAATTTGGCGTTTACCCCGTTTGATTTTACATTGCTGCCGTATGCTCCAACGTAGCTAAGGCCGACTCTAAAATTTCTGGTAAATGCAGCCTCGATACCAAGCTCGGTAGTGGCTAGATCTTTTAGCTTTTCGCCCTCTAGTTTAGTTGCGCCAAGGCCTGTAACGTTCATATGAGCGCCCAAATTTTACATAAATTTAAATTATGTTATAATCGCGTAAATTTAAAATAAAGGTAAAAAATGGGGCTGAAATCTGACGCCTGGATACGCAAGATGTCTCACGAAAAGGCGATGATAGTGCCGTTTGCCGAGGAGCAAGTCGGGCGCGGCGTGGTGAGCTACGGAGTGTCTAGTTACGGCTACGATATCCGCGTAGGAGACGAGTTTAAAATTTTTACGAACATCGGCGGTACCGTGGTCGATCCAAAAAATTTCGATGAGAAAAACGTTGTGGACTTTAAAGGCGACGTCTGCATCGTGCCGCCAAATTCATTCGCTCTAGCGCGCACGATCGAGTACTTTAACATGCCAGATAACGTGCTAGCCATCTGCCTAGGCAAAAGCACCTATGCTCGCTGCGGTATCATCGTAAACGTCACGCCTTTTGAGCCGGGATTTAAGGGGCACATCACGATCGAGATATCAAATACGACGCCGCTACCGGCTAAAATTTACGCGAACGAAGGCATCGCGCAGGTGCTATTTATCGAGGGTGATGAGCCGTGCGAGGTGACGTATGCGGACAAAAAGGGCAAATATCAGGCACAGGAGGGCATAACCCTGCCTAGGATTTTGAAGTAGCTTAGGGGCTTGTCTTTTTTGCTTATGCTTCGCTGGATTACAAATTTTAAGCCGGGTAACCTTTATCCGCTTAAAATTTAATCCGCCTCGCCTTCTCGTAGCAAAATCTCGTTACGAGCGTAAAGAGCGAAGTAAAATCAAAAATACCGCACCTAAACAAATTTAACGAGCTAAATTTTGAATCAAATTTAAGGCACGGTTTTTGCTCCGGCTGAATAAAATTTAAATAAACGGCGAACCGTTTTAGCTAGGTGAGACAAATTTAAAATTTGCGAAGAAGCGTATGCAAGATACGCAGCTGAACGATTTTAAATTTACTTCGTACGGCGAAAAACGAGCCGCGAAAGGCAAAAATAAATGTTTAACGGAAAATCCATCCTCATCACCGGCGGCACCGGATCATTCGGCAAAAAATACACCGAAATTTTGCTCTCCAAATTTAAACCAAAAAGGCTAGTCATCTACTCTCGCGACGAGCTCAAGCAGTACGAGATGGCACAAGTTTTCAAAGACCCCGCGATGCGATTTTTTATCGGCGACGTACGCGACGAAAAGCGCCTGATGACTGCGATGAACGGCATCGACTACGTCATCCACGCAGCAGCCATGAAGCACGTACCAATCGCCGAATACAACCCGATGGAGTGCATCAAAACCAACGTCAACGGCGCGCAAAACGTCATCGACGCAGCGCTTGAGTGCGGCGTGAGCAAGGTCATCGCGCTCTCGACCGACAAGGCGTGCAACCCGGTAAATTTATACGGCGCGACCAAGCTTGCCAGCGATAAGTTATTCGTCGCGGCAAACAACATCGCCGGTAGCAAAAAAACGCGCTTTAGCGTCGTTAGATACGGCAACGTCGTGGGCTCGCGCGGCTCGGTCGTACCGCTGTTTAAAAAGCTAATCGCGGAAGGCGCGAAGGAGCTGCCGATCACGCATGCGGATATGACGCGATTTTGGATCACGCTAGAACAGGGCGTAAATTTCGTACTTAAAAACTTCGAGCGCATGAAAGGCGGCGAAATTTTCATCCCCAAAATCCCGTCGATGACAATGATAGAGCTTGCTCGCTCCATGGCGCCGCAACTTGGCGTAAAAATAATCGGCATCCGCCCTGGCGAAAAGATGCACGAGGTCATGGTCGGCAAGGACGACGCGCACCTAACGTACGAGTTTGACGACCACTACGTTATCAGCCCGTCGATCAAATTTACAAGCAAGGACGACGACTTTAGCACAAATGCGCTGGGCGAAAAAGGGCATCTCGTGGAAGAAAATTTCGAGTACAGCTCGGATAAAAATAAAATTTGGCTAGGTAAAGACGGGCTTTTAGAGATGATCGAGGCGAGTAAATAATTTGGCCGAAATTTATAAAATTTGAGCCGAAGCCTTTAAATTTAGAAAAACGAGGCAAAGTATTTTTTTGTTAGACGAGGCAAATTTAAAATTTGCGAGGGAGCGTATATAAAATACGTGACCGAGAAAATTTTAAATTTAACGACGTATAGCGGAAAAAGACGAGCCGCCAAAAAGACAAGCCAAAAAAGGACAAAAATGATACCTTATAGCAGACAACAAATCACCGACTCCGACATCGCCGCTGTCGTGAGCGCCCTAAAAGACGATATCCTAACCGGCGGCGACAAGGTCGGCGAATTTGAGCAGGCTATCGCAAAATACGTCGGCATAAAGCACGTCGTAGCGATGAACTCGGCGACGTCGGCACTTCACGTCGCGTATCTAGCACTAGGCGTGAGAGAGGGAGACGAGGTCATAACGACGCCCATCACGTTTGCGGCGACGGCAAACGCGGCGCTAATGGCGGGAGCCGAGGTTAAATTTGCACCCGTCAAATTTAACGGAAATATTGACGAAAACGCGCTAGCAAGCCTAATCACGCCCAAAACAAAAGTCATAACGGCGGTTGATTTCGGCGGCAATCCAGTAAATTTAGACGCCATCTTAAAACTAGCCAAGCAGCGCGGCATAAAGGTGCTTGACGACGCTTCGCACGCGCTGGGCAGCTCGCAAAGCGGCGTCAAAGTCGGCGCAAAAGCGGACGTTAGCATTTTTAGCTTTCACCCCGTTAAGCCGCTAACGACCTTTGAGGGCGGCGCGCTAGCGACTAACGATGACGAGATCGCGCGCCTGGCACGCCTCTACCGCTCGCACGGCATAGCCAAAAAACGCCTCTGGGACAGCGATCAGAGCTTGCTTGGCTACAACTACCGCCTACCCGACGTCGCCTGCGCGCTAGGACTAAATCAGCTAAAAAGGTTAGACGAAACCATCGCGGCGCGCGAGAAAATCGCCAAATTTTACGACGAAAAATTTGAGAAAAGTCCGTATTTTAGCACCGTGAAGCTACCCGGCGACGTCGTTAGTTCGCGCCACCTCTACCCTATCTTGCTATTTCGCCAGTTTTGGTGCGCCAAAGAGGACATATTTGCCGCCCTTCACGCGCGCGGCATCGGCGTACAAGTGCACTACAAACCGACTTATAAATTTAGCTTTTACCGCGAGCGCTACGGCGATATTTCGGTTCCTAGCGCCGAGGATTTTTACGCCGCCGAGCTTAGTATCCCGTGCCATCAGTGTATGAGCCTAGAGGACGCAAATTTCGTCGCAGACGCGCTTTTTGAGGTTTTAAAGAGCTTTGATACGCCGCAAGGCTGCAGGGTTTAGGGCGGTAAATTTGATGATAGAAAACCAAAACCACGCCCTTTGCGTCATCCCGGCTCGCGGCGGCAGCAAGCGCATACCGCGCAAAAACGTTAAAGATTTTTTAGGCAAGCCGCTGATAGCTTACAGCATCGAGGCGGCGCTAAATTCTGGCGTTTTCGAGCGCGTCATAGTGAGCACCGACGACGCCCTGATAGCAGACGTCGCAGTTAAATTTGGCGCGCAGGTTCCGTTTATGAGAGACGCCGCGCTAAGCGACGACTACGCCACGAGCAGCGACGCCGTAGCGGACACGGCGGCGAGGCTGGGCGGATACCCCCGCGTTTGCTGCCTATACGCGACTGCGCCGCTTATCACGGGAGAAATTTTACGCGAGGCATACGGCCAATTTGAGGAAACAGAGTGCGAGTTTTTATTTTCCGCGACGGAGTTTAGCTTCCCTATCCAGCGTGCGATTAGGCTTAGCAAGGATGGCGCCGCAAGTATGTTTTACCCGCAGTTTGCGCTAACTCGCTCGCAAGATCTAGAGCGAGCTTATCACGACGCAGGCGCGTTTTATTTCGGCAGGCGCGAGGCGTGGCTGGAGAAAAAACCGATCTTTGCGCCGCACTCAAGGGCGTTTTTGCTACCGCGAAATTTGGTCTGCGACATCGACACGCCCGAGGATTTCGAGTTTGCGCAGAAGCTTTACCGGATAAATTATCACTGAGGAAAAATGCAAAAAGATTACCTAAAAGCCAAAATATCGGTAGCTAGAACGCTCATGCAGATCTTTGCGGTTGCGGGGATCTTGCACATATTTTATCTGGCGGCTAGCTACCGCGGCTTAAACGAGGTTCAGATTCTGTTTTTCGCCTCGGCGGGCGCCGTTTACCTCATCGCCGCCGTCTGTTTGACGCTTAGGATTTTAAATTTGGCGGAAAAACTCGATGAATTTTAACAAAATCTCAAATCTAAAAACCCTCATCCGCGCCGATAGCGGCTCAAAAATCGGGCACGGTCACGTTAGGCGCGACCTCATCTTGGCGCAAAATTTTAAAGACGTTAGCTTTGCTTGTATCGACCTGCCCGGCAGCCTAGCAGGCGAGATACCATACCCCGTTTTTACGCTAAAAAGTGCGGATGTAAACGAACTGGTAAATTTGATAAAAGAGCATAAATTTGAGCTTCTTATAATCGATCATTACGGCATTAGCGCAGCGGACGAAAAGCTAATCAAAGAGCAAACGAACATCAAAATTTTAAGCTTTGACGACAACTACAAAGAGCATTTTTGCGACTACTTGTTAAACGTAAATATCTACGCCCAGCCCCAAAAATACGTAAATCTAGTGCCGGCAAACTGTGAGCTGGTTTTTTCGCCGCTAGTTAGGAGCGAGTTTTATGGCGAAGCAAAAATCAAACGCGAGAAAAAATTTAATTACCTCATCGCGCTAGGCGGCACTGACGCGCTAAATTTGACCGCACAAATCGCCTCAAATTTGCTCGCCAAAAACAAAAAAGTAGCCGCTATCACGACGAGCGCGAACGCAAATTTAGCAAATTTGCAAAATTTGGCGGATAGCGAGCCGAATTTTAGCCTTTTTATAAATTCAAACGAGGTTGCGCGACTGATGAACGAGAGCGAAATTTTAGTGATTTCGGCTAGCTCGCTCGTAAACGAAGCGCTGGTTTTGGGCGCGAGATTTAAAGCCGTGCGCGTATCGGATAATCAAAACGAGACGGCGCAGTGGCTAGCGGCAAACGGGCGCGAGATCTACGAGGCGGACGAAATATGCTTGAACTTATAAATTTCACCGATCTAACGGACGAGCAAATTTTGATGATTTTGCGTTGGCGAAACGACGAGCGAGTCGCAAAATACATGAAAAACAAAAGCGTGAGCGAGCAAGAGCACAGAAACTTTATCTCAAATTTAAAAAACGACGAAACAAAAAGATATTTTTTAGTAAAAGAGGATAGCGACTATATCGGCGTGATCGATTTCGTGAATATCGCGGCGGACTCGTGCAAATTTGGCATTTACGCAAATCCCCAGCTAAAAGGCAAAGGCAAAATCCTAATGCAAACCATCGTAGAATACGCCGCCAAAACGCTTAAAGTCGGCGAGCTAAAATCGTGCGCCTGCAACGAAAATGAAAAAGCGATCGCGCTATACCGTAAATTCGGCTTTGAAATTTACGGGCGCGACTGGCAAATGAGCTATATGTCGCTATCTTTACGCAAACTTGATATAATGGCTAAAAGTTAGGAAAATTTATGAAAATAGCAAATTTCGACACAAACGAAAAGGTCTTTATCATCGCCGAGCTCTCGGCAAATCACTCGGGCAGCCTGCAAACGGCGCTTGACACGATAAAAGCAGCTAAGCGCGCGGGAGCCGACGCCATAAAACTGCAAACATACACGCCAGATAGCCTCACGTTAGATTCGCGTAGCGAGGATTTCATGATAAAAGGCGGACTGTGGGACGGAGCGAATTTATATGAGCTCTACAAACAAGCTCTGACGCCGCGCGAGTGGCATGAGCAGCTTTTTGCCGCGGCAAAGGACGAAGGACTCATCTGCTTTTCAAGCCCATTTTGCAGAGACGACGCGGACTTTTTAGAGAAATTTAACCCGCCTGCTTACAAGATAGCAAGTTTTGAGGTCACAGACTATGATTTCGTGCGGTACGTCGCGCTCAAGGGCAAACCGATCATAATCTCCACGGGCATCGCGACCGAGCAAGAGATCCAGGGCGTCGTGCAAATTTGCAAAGATGCGGGAAACGAACAGATCGCGCTTTTAAAATGCACGTCTAGCTACCCCGCCCCGCTTGACGGGATGAATCTACGTACGATCGCCGATATGAAACGAAAATTTGACGTAGAGGTCGGCTTTTCAGACCATACCCTGGGTATCGTGGCGCCAGTAGTGGCCGTGAGTCTGGGCGCTCGTATCGTAGAAAAACACTTTATCTTAGATAAAAGCGTTCGCAGCGTCGATGAGGCTTTTAGCTTGGACGAGCGGGAATTTAGCCAAATGGTAAAAGCCGTGCGAGACGCCGAAGCTCTGCTTGGCAAAGTAAACTACGAACTAGACGAAAAAGCCGTGCAAAATCGCCGCTTTTCCCGCTCGCTTTACGCTTGCACGGATATCAAAGAGGGCGAAATTTTTAGCGAAAAAAACGTAAAAAGCGTACGCCCCGGATACGGCTTGCACCCTAAATTTTTACCCGAATTACTAGGTAAAAAAGCAAAAAGAGAGATAAAATTTAGCGAAAGAATCAAAAAAGAAGATCTATAAAAAGGAAAGAAAATGGCAAAAGAGATAGATAAAAAGTTAAATTTAAACCATCAAAGCACAAAAAACATTAAACAAGATGCAAAAAAACAAGAGATGACAAACGCCGAGGGTCCACAAAATCCGGTATTTCAACGCAACCTTAACGCCCTCTTTCAGCAAGACGAAATTTTAGCCGCTCGTCTTTGGGGAATGGAAGAAATGAAGGATTATGACATTTTTATCGGTAAAGATCCTATTGATATAAATATCATAAATAACAAAACCCTAAAATACGTCTATGATAATCCGGTTAAAGATGCGCAAGAAGCGCTAGACTCCATCGAGAAAGAATATAAACGTTATCCCATTATGTATTTTTACGGGCTAGGCAACGGAATACTTTATAAAGCGCTCTTAAAAAACGAAACCCATCAAAAAATCGTCGTCGTCGAACCTGAAATAGAAATCATTTACGCAACGCTAAATTTAGTCGATTTGTCGCAAGAACTAGCGAGCGAGCGATTAACGCTATTTTTCTCAGAATTTGCAACATATACGCAATTTTACTATCTAATCTGCAATCACAAATTCGCATCATACGCTAAAATTTATGACCTCCATATACACTCGCGTTTTTACGACGATTTTAGCGAAGATTGCATGAAAATAAATCAAGAATTTACAAAGGCCATATCTCAAATGGTTGCAGGTCACGGCAACAGCATCGACGATAATCTAATAGGCGTTAGGCAGCATATAGAAAATTTGCCGACGATGATAAAAAACTATCCGTATGTAGATCTTGTGAAAAAACGCTATAAATCAATGGATACGGCAGTAATAGTCTCAACAGGCCCTAGCCTAGATAAGCAGCTTAGTACGCTCAAAAAATTTGCTCATTATGTTACCGTTATCAGTCTTGATGCCTCTTATCCGATACTATTCAAACACGGAATTAAGCCAGACTATGTAACTTCGATTGAGCGAGTAGAGGCGACGTCTAGCTTTTTTAAGCATAAAAATAAAAAATTTGACGAAGATATTTATTTTATAGTCGCTTCATTGACTCACAAACAAACGATAAAAAATATCCTACCGCGCCGTCTAGCTCTCACTATGAGACCTCAGCAAAACGAAACGGCGTTTAAGTTAAGAAAATACGGCTACTTAGGGCTTGGACATTCTACAGCAAATCAAGCCTACCAACTAGCCTACGTATTAGGGCATAAAAACATCATTTTGATCGGACAAGACCTAGCCTTTGCCCCAGACGGCAAGTCTCACGCAACAGGACACGCATTTGCTCAAGCAGACGAATACCTCTATATAAAAGCTTACGGCGGTGAGGGCGAAGTGCGAACAACATATATTTGGGATAAATTTAGAAATCAATTTGAAGCCGACATCGAACAATCAAATAAAAAGGACATAACGACATACAACTGCACCGAGGGCGGCGCAAGAATAGAAGGCAGCATAGAAAAGCCGTTTTTAGAAACTTTAAAAAAGCTTTGCAAAAATAAAAAACCAAAAAAACTGCCGCATATTAAACCCACAAAAGACGAGGATGTCGATAAAAATCTACTAAAAGCATATAAATTTATAGTAAAAAAGCTCAGTATCGAGAGCGAGGCTAAGCGAATAATAGAAACAGTATTCTTAGATATCGTGCCTAAAATAGACGAGATTATAAAGCTAAGAGACGAAAATAAAATAACCAAGGAACTTTTCCCACAATTAGTTGAAATTTCTAACAAGATAGATAAAGCAAAAGAAACTATCTCCAGAGCCAAATTTAAACCTTTCATTGAAAATATCGTGTCCATATCTATTTATCACCAAGAACTAGAACTTGCTAAAATTTCTGTAGCTCCAAGCGATACGGTAATGCAAAAAGTAAATAAATTGATCGAGTGGATAGAAATGCATAAATACTGGCTATTTTCAGCTGCAGGCGGACTAAATGCCGAAATAGAAGTTACAAAAAAAGCATCTAAAAATTTGGTTAGGGAATTAAAAAAACGAAATCTCATAACTAAAAATGAGATAGGGGAAGCTAAAGAAGATTTTAAATTGTCTTTTTAGGCTTTTAAAAAAGGCTAAAACCTTTGTGATTAATATTTTTTAGCAGCGACTTTCCTTAGCAAACTAGAGTTTTATATAAAACAGGTACAAATTTAGATTTTTGAAGCGCGGCGGTCTGTGTGTCGTCCTTATTTGTTTTATTATATTTCCAGAAAGGCAAGGAAATTTTGTAGTCAATTTTGGCTATCTCTTTGAAACGCTTAAAATACCAAGTCAGTCAAGTTGTTTTTTGAAATAATCAAATGAATATAATAAAAGCAGAATAAGTCCTAGATTAACAAACGAATCTAGGACTTTAGTTTACGTATTATAAATGCACTCACCAAAAACAACTATGCGAGATAGATCTACCTCGCATAGAAATACTTTCGACTACTGTAGTAATCTCAAGATATTTATGTAGTTCAGCAAGGCCTAAAATAGCCTTACTTCACTAGAAACGTTTAATACTACTGAAGTAGTCTTAGGACGTTTTTCCAGCTACGCGGGATAAATCCCGCTTCGCGTAGAAATGCTTTCGACTACTGTAGTAGTCTCAAGACATTTTGCTGAACGGAGTTAGCTTGGCTCATAGCATAACTTCCTGATTGAGCAAGGATGTTAAACTTAGAGAAGTTTGCTGACTCGGCAGCGAAATCAACGTCTCTGATTTGAGATTCAGCTGATTTTACGTTTACTTGAGTAACCGTGATATTGTTTACAGTTGCAACAAGCTGATTTTGAACAGAACCTAGGTCTGAGCGGATCTGATCAAGAGTTTTTTGAGCTGACTCAGCGATATCCATAACAGCCATCGCGCCACGTAGAGTCATAACGCCTGCTGATTGGTTAGAGCTTATATTTTTACTCATTCTTTGGAAGCCCATAGCGGTAGCCAAGTTTTTATCTATTTGACCTCTTACATCTCTCAATGATACAGATTGTTGCGCACCGCCTTTATCACTAAATGCCTTAGAAAGTAGTGCACCGCTCATCTTAATATCGCGTCCGTCTAGACGAACCAAATTTAATCTACCAACGAAGCCAGCAGTTAAAGAAGAACCGTTCGCCTTAACACCTTTTCCGCCAAGACCAGCACTAATATCTTTACCTTTGATCTCAATAGCACGACCTTGTCTGCTTGTTAAAACCATTTTACCTTCGGTATTTACTGACGCTTCAACTCCAGTTTGATCTTTCACGGCATTGATAGCGTTTACCAAAGCACCGTTTGAATCATTTGCTTTTACTTCAAGGTCGCCTATCTTAACGCCGTTGATAGTAAGAGATTTAACTAGACCGCCGCTTATTGCTTTAGATGCTACCCAAGTAACATCAAACGTAGCCCTAACGCCGGTCTTATCTGAAACCTTGTTGATATTTTCTGCCAAAGCTCCTAGTCCGTTACCAAGACCAGATGAAACAGTCGCTTGCGCTACTTTAACATCGTTTACTCCGTCAACATTTAAGAACTTAAGATCAACTTTAGCAAATCCAGTTAAAAGTTTTGAGCTCTCAAATCTTGTTAGACCGATCTTATCTGACGTTGTAGCGCCGATAGAAGCCTTAACTGTTTGGTTTGAATAAGCGCCGATTTGGAACTCTTTGTTAGAGAATGTTCCGTTTAGTAGCTGCTGACCGTTGAAAGACGTCGTATTGCCGATGTTGTCTAGCTCTTCCATTAGGCGAACGATGTCTGCCTGAAGCGCTTGACGAGACTGGGTAGTTTGACCGTCTTGAGCAGATTGAGTAGCTTTTACCTTGATAGTATCAAGAATTTTTAGCTGCTCGTCCATAGCCTTATCCGCTACTTGGATGATACCGATAGCATCGTTACCGTTAGCGATAGCTTGACCAAGAGCAGAAGCTTGAGAGCGAAGGCTATCGGCGATCGATAGGCCAGAAGCGTCGTCCGCTGCTGTTTGGATTCTCAAACCCGAGCTTAATCTGCCAAGAGAGTTAGATAACATTCTGTTGTTACCGACTGCGTTTGCGTGTGTGTTGAGTGCGTTTACGTTAGTGTTAATACGAAAACTCATTGTAAATCCTTTTAAAGTTTAGTTACGACTTCTTGTCGCACGAAAACTATATCGGACGAAATCAAAAAAACTTTAGGGGTAAATGAAAAAATTTTCAAATTTCTTTTTCGGCCAAAATTTTTGCTACAATTACCGCAAAAAAATAAAAAGGCTATATTAATGAAAAGCTTAATCATCGTGGAATCTCCCGCGAAAGCCAAAACGATAAAAAACTTTCTAGGTAAAGACTACGACGTCATCGCATCAAAAGGCCATATCAGGGATCTGCCAAAGACGGCATTCGGCATCAAGATCGAGGGCGAAAAATTTACTCCCGAGTATAAAATAAGCGCCGATCACTCCGCGATCGTAAAAGAGATCAAAGAACTAGCCAAAAACGCCGACCAAATCTACCTCGCGACCGATGAGGACCGCGAGGGAGAGGCCATCGCCTACCACATCGCCGCAGCCATCGGCAAAAAGCCCGAGAGCCTGCCTCGCATCGTGTTTCACGAGATCACCAAAAGCGCCATCGAGGCCGCTTTAAAAAACCCGCGCACGATAAATATGGATAGCGTAAACGCACAGCAAGCGCGTCGCCTGCTGGACCGAATCGTTGGCTACAAGCTCTCGCCGCTGTTAAATTTAAAAATCCAAAAAGGCCTAAGCGCGGGACGCGTGCAAAGCGCCGCTCTAAAAATCATCGTAGACCGCGAGCGCGAGATTCGCGACTTTAAACCGATCGAATACCACAGTATCGACGCGGTTTTCAAAAAAGACCTCGACGCCGAGCTGGTTAAATTTGAAGCGCAAAAGATAGAAAAGCTAACTATAACAAACGGCGACCGAGCCAAATTTATCGTAGAAAATCTAAAAAGCGATAAATTTAGCATCCGCGAGATCGAAGCCAAAGAGCGTAAAACCGAGCCCGCGCCGCCTTTTATGACCTCGACGCTACAACAAAGCGCGAGCAACCGCCTAGGCTTTAGCCCAAAAAAAACGATGATGATCGCCCAAAATTTATATGAGGGCGTGCAGACGCACCAGGGCTTCATGGGCGCGATAACGTATATGAGAACGGACAGCCTAAATCTCGCCAAAGAAACTGTCGCTGCCGCGCGCGAGACGATCAAGAAAGAGTACGGCGAACGCTACCTGCCCGCTAAGGCTAAAATTTACGCTACCAAGAGCAAAGGCGCGCAAGAAGCCCACGAGGCGATCCGTCCGACGAATCTTAGCTTCACGCCCGCTATCGCCGCGCAGTACCTCGAAAAAGACGCATTGCGCCTCTACACGCTCATCTACAACCGCTTTTTAGCCTGCCAGATGAGCGCCAGCATTAGCCAGACGCAAAACGTATTCGTCGCGGGTGCAAAAGGCGAGTTTAAAATAAGCGGCCGCAAGGTGCTGTTTGACGGATTTTACCGCGTTTACGGCGATATGGATAAGGATAAAATTTTGCCCGACTTAAAAATCGGCGACGAAATGAGCCTGCAAAGCATCAAAAGCTCGCAGCACTTCACCGAACCGCCATCTCGCTACTCGGAGGCAGGGCTCGTTAAAAAGCTAGAAAGCCTAGGCATCGGGCGCCCTAGCACCTACGCGCCGACCATCTCGTTGCTAACCTCTCGCGACTACGTCAAAGTCGAGAAAAAGCAGCTCGTGCCAAACGAGATCGCCTTTACGATGATGGGCGTTTTGGAGGAGCATTTTAGCGATATCGTAGATAGCGAATTTACCTCAAATATGGAAGAAAAGCTCGACCACATCGCAGAAGACAAAGCCGACTGGCAAAAGCTTTTGAGCGATTTTTATCATCCGTTTATGGATAAAATCTCAGCCGGCAAAACAGGCATAAAAAGCCAAAAAGTCGCCACTCCGATCGGCGAAAAGTGCCCAGAGTGCGGCGGCGAACTACTGCTACGAAAGGGACGCTACGGCGAGTTTATCGCGTGCGGAAATTTCCCTAAGTGCAAATACTCGCGCAATATCGCCAAGACTGATCAAGGCGCGCAGGAAGGCGAAATGGCGACAAAGCCGAAAAAAGAGCTCAAAAAGATCGACGTACCGTGTCCAAAATGCGGCGGCGATATCGTCGAGCGCATCAGCCGCAGGGGCAAATTTTACGGCTGCGCAAACTACCCAAAATGCGACTTTGTCTCAAACTACGAGCCGGTCGCCGAAAAATGTGACGAATGCGGCGGCGATATGATCAAAAAAGAGCTCAAAAAGGGGACGTTTCACGAGTGCGTGAAGTG